>JBBRRN010000549.1:0-1708 GCA_038200685.1 Nitrospirales bacterium | reverse complement strand
AATGTTACGCCGCCGACAGACAGCTCCGTGACGACGACGAAGGGATTGATTTTTGGTCAGCAGCACATGTTTATCGGCGACGGAGGCAATCAGCGCCTCGCTGTGATTCCTATCCCCTAGCTGTACACGAATCCTTTGCGAACCACCGACGCGGGACGAGAACCGCCTCGCGTCGGTGGCAATCCTCCAAGCCCGGCAGTACCATTCACCGACTGTCTTTCCTCCTCATGCAGAGGACGATGACGACAGCAGGCAATCCGGCTATTCCTTCGAGGGGTAACTGGGTCATTTTCTGACGTGATACGTTGATGCAGAAAAATGAAACGTAGAGTGGGGACTGATGGCTCAATTCCCCATGTCCCGCTCGTCTCGCCCTCAACCGCACCAACCAGATAGACGAGGAGACCAGATAAATCAGCCCCCATCCCTGATGGGATAACAAGCAAGCGTGAATGGATGGATGGATGGGCAGTCTGGTCAACAGCGTGACGTGCACGGTCGAGCAATGAACTCAATGCACTGACGCAATCGCTTCAAGCAAAGAGACCGAGTCCATGTCTTCGAGATCGCTTCCATATTACCTGGCTGATTGATAGAGACTCGCTCCTCGATCCCCGTATGTTTCGTAGAAGTGCTCGAACACAGCGGAGCACTTCTGTTTATACAAGTCAGGGGTGTAGCTGCGCGGTAGTCCTTGATCCAGCACCTCTTCGATGGCCAATTTCACCTGTGAACGCGCACTTGCTTTTTGTCGCCATTCGAGCACCAAGAGCTGCTTGAGTTTCTCCAGTAATTCTTTCACCACCTTCTTCACCTCGGCACGCTCTTCTTGGCCCAGCTCCGGTGCGGGCCGAGTCAGAATGTCGAACACCACCAGCTCTTCTTCGGACAGACGTTCCCGCACATGGCGCTGTTGCTCATCGTTGAGGGTGCGGCTGAGGGCCAGGAGTTCGGCAAAGAGGTCTTCGATGTTCCGGCTGCCCGCGTTGTAAGACTCGATGAGTTCCTCAAACTTCGTGAGGTAGTTGGCACGAGTCCGGTTGAGGCAAATCAGCTTGTTGAGGTGGGCACGGATGGCAGTCTTCAGTTGCTCAAGGTCGATATTCTTGGTCTTCGATTTCCCAAAGCGCTTCGCGAGTGCTTCAAAATCAATCTTCGTCAGGTCGATGACGCCGTAGGCTTTCTTGCCCTCAGGGATGTGAAAGCCATCAGCGGCCACGGAGGCATCAAGAATCTTGTTCAGATCGGTCATCACGGCGGAGATGTCCGCCGGACCTTCACCCGTCCGCTCTCGAATCGTCTCGGCAAGCGTCGTGAGGCAGGCGACACGAGAAGAAAACTCCAGGACGGACAGATCGGGTTTCACCGCTTGAAAGAGGGTTCGCACACACCCCTCCTGACCAAGAAAGTCCTTGCGGAGAGGATCGGGAGAGATCAGACATTCGACCGCATCAGCAATCTTCGTCAGACGGTTGAGGCTTCCTGCGGGAGCTTGCTCAATCTCCGCCAAATCGACGCCATGCGTACGGCAGAAGGCCTCTGTCTCCGTGATTGCCTGCCACAGGCTCTCCACGAGTTTCTGCTTGTCTCGGATAGGCTGCTCCCCACCCCGGCCTTTGGCATAGATCGCCAGAGCCTTCTCCAGCGAGGCAAAGACGTTCGCATAATCCACGATCAGCCCGCTGTGTTTGCCAGGGAAGACGCGGTT
>JBBRRN010000548.1:0-1944 GCA_038200685.1 Nitrospirales bacterium | reverse complement strand
ATCGGCTGCGGCCTTGCTGGACGAACTTTTTGAGCATCCTTCTCAATTCTCTCATGTTGCCCAACATGCGCGGGCCATTGAGTTTCCACTCATGCCACAATACGCCTTACAGCAACTTGCCAGGATTTTACTGACAACCTGCCTATAGACTGAGATACTTTCCCTGTTTCTACGCACATGGGAGAGCAACATGAAACGACATACACGTTGGTTCGTCATCGCGATAAGTCTCATTGCCGTTGCTCCAGCATGGGCTCAACCGACTGAACACTATCCATCCGATAACGCTGCCGGAGTCTTGAACTCACTCCCATCGGACCTTCACAAGAAACTCGAACAGCTCTCCCGACTGATCGATCGGAATATCAAGGCGGACACCCTCACCGAGGCGCAAGTTAAGCGGGAGCTTATGTTGGGGCGTCTCGAACAGACCATCCGCTCTCTAGGCCCAGAGGCAAATCAGCTATTCGAAGAGATCAAAACTGATATAAAGAACGGCAAAGGCCCAGGCGAAGACGCACTGGCACCCCTGCTCGGGGGACTCGGCGGTATGGAAAAATGAGGTTCGTCGTAGCAGCGTACTCCTCCGAAGTAACCTCTTCTGCCACGAAAGCTTGAGGCGGGGAGAGATCCTGCGAAATTCTCCGCAGCCTTAGCAAAGAAAAATCAATCTCTACCCCGCTATTTCCTCCATCTGCCCCGATGTGTCGAAGCACGCAACCATCCCATCAGATTTCCTTACCTCACTGGCGAACGAAGGACTACGTCTTCACCAAAACATTGAGCGACTGGTTTCGCATGGTCCGTGGAAACGCCACAAATCTGGTGCTCTCCCCCCCTCGATTCGGAAGAGTCATCTTCCTCGCCTGCGCGTCGGCGACACGACGGATGATTGGCAAGTAGGAGCCAGCCATCTACAGCCAGATATTGAGCAGCACATGAAGCAGACTAGGAAGTTTTCCGAGAGAACGTTTGGGGCGCTGTAAGTAAGGATTGATCTCCTAAATAGCCTATTTCTCTTCAAGGACATTCGGGCAGCTACAGACCCACAAAGAAACCATCCCGCCTCGGGTGAGTTATAGGAAGACCTTCTATAACTCACCCGGTTAAGGTATTATGAGTCATACGCAAAGCCGGTATCGATCATGACATGGAATTGGCAACAAGAGGGGTGGCCAGCCTTTACCTATGAGAGGGAGGCATTGGCTCAGCATGAAACTTGCTTCCTGCATGAAGCAGGAAGCGTGCATGGTGCCGTCAAGCATCTGACGGGAGAGAACAAAACCCGTCTGATGATCGATCTCATTAGTACGGAAGCAGTGACGACATCGGAAATCGAGGGGGCAATGCTCAATCGGGATTCCATCCAGTCATCGCTTCGCCGGAACTTCGGGCTCGAAACGGACAATCGCAAAATTCCCGCTGCTGAGCAAGGCATCGCAGCCATGATGACCGATCTGTATCGTCACTACGACAGCCCCCTATTTGAGAAACAATTGTTCGCCTGGCACGAGATGCTTGCACAAGGCCGAAAAGATCTGAAGTGCATCGGCACCTACAGAGCAGGGGCAGACCCCATGCAGGTCGTCTCGGGTCCCATCGGAAAACCAAAAGTCCATTTTGAAGCGCCGCCGGCCAAGACCATGACGGCGGAGATGAATCAGTTCTTCACCTGGTTCAACCACACCTCGCCAAACGGGCCACAGCCGCTCCCTGCCTTGACACGGGCAGGGATTGCGCACCTCCACTTTGTCTCCGTGCATCCATTTGAAGATGGCAACGGGAGGATTGGACGGGCACTCTCGGAAAAGGCTTTATCCCAATGTCTCAGCCAGCCGACGTTGATCGCCCTCTCGCATACGATCTGCAGGAATCGCACTGCGTACTACAAGGCCCTCGAAGCCAACAACAAGCATTTGGAGATCACCGAGTGGCTGGTCTATT
>JBBRRN010000547.1:0-1948 GCA_038200685.1 Nitrospirales bacterium | reverse complement strand
GTCGGCATCTGCATCACGCTGAAGTCTTTCTGCGCGATGAGGCGTCCTTCCATGCGCAAGCGAAACTCATAGCGCCCAGGGGAGGGAAAGATCAGTGAGGGGATATTGATCCCGAAATCTGAAATTTGAAGCCGGTCGCCAATGGCAATATTCGGAAGGGCGGCCCGGCAGACGACTTGTTCGTTGTTGAGGTACGTCAAATCGATGTCGAAGTGATAGGTTCCTTCGGCATCAGTGAGACAGAAGTACAGCCCCATTTGTGAGTGTTGGAACGGAAAACTCACGGCTTGTAAATGCGTGAAGAGGCCGATGAGACTTTTCTTCTTGGTAACGCTATCCTCAATGACGTGATCGCAGACCAAGAAGGCTTGCACGCTTGGTTTCACAATGTCTGACATACTGTCATTGTACGGAAGTCCTTGGTCTTGTCAAAAAGGATGTGTTTTTCAACAAGGATTCAGGAATGCCGACAGCTGTCGCTCTCTGAATTGCAGAGGGTGGCCACACGCGCCTTGAGACTGGAATCACTCGGGGAAGCCGATTATCCGATTACCGCTGCGTTGCCGCGACTTTCCGCAACATCGCCGAACAGCGTGAGGCCGGTGCCGATACGGCAGTAGTGTGGACTGACTGTGACTACGTCACCTTTATGCGTACAGAAGCGCCCCCCGGTTATGCGAATTTTTCTTTTCTGCATGAGACAGGCTTCGAGGACCGTATGTCCAGTTGCTCGGTCTGCTACGGTGACTGAAGGAGGATCGCCTGGAGTTGCCTCGCCGCTGGTTTTGACGTTGATGGTGAAGCGGCCCGTGCTATGTGCCGAGAGTGCATTCCGTCTGATATGGCCGACGCGGGTTCCCTGCTCATCGTATAAATCCATCGTTAAGAGTAAGGCCAATGGCTGGAGTTGTGTTTCCAGTACCATCTGTTCTTTGCCTTGAAGCTTGACGACGCCGTTCGTATTTCGAAACACATTCGAGCCAACATAGAGCTCAAGGCCCTGTTCGGGCATCTCAATGTCGATCAGTTCCGGAGAGTCTGTGATGCCGACAGTTTTGATTTGGAGTGAGTTGTTCATGTTCCACCATGGGTCTGCGATTCAAAGAGAAGGTCAACGACCGAAGTGTCCCTTATTCAGTGGCCCGCCTCGTAACTTTCCGCAAGGTAGGCCATACCACCGTCGCTGTCAAGTCGTGAGTCCGCCAGCAGTGCAGAGGCCTGATTACTGCGTAGAATCGTTGGGAATGGATTGAAAAGCGAAAAGCTCCCGTGTTACTGTACTCGTTCGTTTCCTCATCATTGATGATCTGGTCCCATCGTCTAGCCTGGCCTAGGACGGAGCCCTCTCAAGGCTTAAACACGGGTTCAAATCCCGTTGGGACCACCACCTTGTTATTACTCAGTATTTCACCTCCTGGTTTAAGGAACATCCACATGTTCCTTAAACCGCTTTCTGCTCCGTGAGCGGGATGCTCAGCAATCGGTTCGCGCGCTCTTCGTAGAAGGCCACCGTATGTTTCAACTGCGGTGGGCGAATTCTCGCATAGCATTGCGTCGTTTCGATGCGCACATGGCCTAACAACGCGCGGACTTCTTCGAGATCATGGTGTTGCTCGTAGACTTCCATTGCCACCCCATGCCGCAAATCATGCGGCTTCAGCATCGGCGCGCCGATCATCCGGCCATACACTTTACAGAGACGCCAGATATTTTTGCCCGTCATCGGCTGGCGCGCTTTACCGACCCCGCGCCGTCCCCAGCTGGACCAGAAGATCGGCGTGTCCGCATCGAGGGCTGCTTCCTGAGGAGTCACGACTTGCTCGACGTACCTCCAGAGGAATTGCATGACGGCGGCCGGCAACGGAATGTCGCGCGTCCGTCCCCCTTTCACCAGGACCCCCCGCAAGCCCCACGTCGCATCGAGATGCCGAACCCGTAAGGTCGCGAC
>JBBRRN010000546.1:0-2010 GCA_038200685.1 Nitrospirales bacterium | reverse complement strand
TGGGACAGTTAAGCATCTAGTTCGAAGGAGACGGCATGTTGGAGATCCTCGGGAAAACTAATATCGATTTTATGGGGATGCGCCGCTGGGCCTTTCTGTTTTCCAGCATCATGGCGGTGTTGGGAATTGTGGCGATCGTTCAGATTGCCAGGGGGTCGGCGAATCTCGGTATCGATTTCGCGGGCGGGACCGCGGTGCAGATGAAGTTCGATCAAGCAATTCGGATCGACGAAGCGAGAAAAATCTTGGAGGCGAACGGTCTCGGCAACGCTGAGCTGCAAGAGTTCGGTCAAGATAACAAGCTGTTGATCCGTCTGAAGGCATCAACGACCATTGAGGAAAAGGTTGCCGATCGGGTCGTGGCGATCTTTGCAAAGGAATTTTCCTCGAATCATTTCGTGATCGATTCGAGTACGGAAATAGGACCGACCATCGGGAAGAAGCTTCAAGAAGACGCCCTCATTGCGGTCCTCATTTCTTTTGCCGGGATCATTCTCTATGTGGCGGCGCGGTTCGAACTTCGCTTCGGCGTCGCCGCGGCCCTAGCGACTTTCCATGACGTGTTGGCGGTGTTGGGCGCCTTTTATGTCCTGGATAAGGAAATTACGTTGCTTGTCATAACGGCATTGCTGACGTTAGCCGGCTACTCGATGACGGACACGGTGGTCGTGTTCGATCGAATCAGGGAAAACCTCCGGATGCGGAGGCGGGAGAGCGAAGAGACCCTCATCAACAACGCGGTCAACCAAGTCTTGAGCCGCACGATCGTGACCAGCTTGACTGTTGTGTTGGTGTTGATTCCCTTGACGCTGGCCGGTGGAGAGGTCTTGCACGACTTTTCTCTCGCCCTCTTGTGGGGTGTGATATTCGGAACCTATTCCTCTATCTTCGTTGCGAGTCCTTTGCTATTGCTTTGGCCTGGAGCATCCTGGCGGTTACTCAAGGGGAATTAGCCAGCCGGTGCGATAATGTATCGGTGAGTGTGAAGCGTCAGCGGATGCATACCTCGATCGTCGGTCCGTCTGTGGGCTGCGCCTTTCGACAGGCTCAGGGCGTCCTGAGCTTGTCGAAGAACGCGTCACGCATCAGGGGTTGTCGCATCCTGCTTGGGGCAGACCCATGACACTCTGGAGTCGGTCTCACAGTCTCCAGCATAAGATCATCGCGGCGATCGTGCTGGTCGGACTGCTCCCTCTCACCCTTCTGCTTGCGCTCACCTACATTGAGGAGCGGCGTGCGCTTCGCGACATGACCGGCGCCAACTTCAAGGAAGTCGCCGTTGAGGCCGCTCGCCGAGTCGAAATGCAGGTCAGCCGCGGGATGAACGAAGCCCAGCAGCTTGCCACGACCCCCTTTCTCCACACCGCGGTGACCGAAGCCAACCGCACGTACGAGGGAAAGGATGCGCGCACCATCCAGGGGATGATCAACGATTGGCAGCGGCGGTGGCGCCAGCGAGGTAAGCCAAGCGAGTTCCCCCTCTTCATTAACAGCATCGTCACGAACTACCTCATCCGATGGCACGATATCCGCCGATCTGACTATGTCGGGATCCTGGTCACCGATCAGCAGGGGGCGTTGGTGGTCAGCTCCATTCCGCAAGTGGAGTATTTTTACGGGAAGACTGCATGGTGGCAGGCGGTGGTCAAGGGGGGAAGCCCTAGGGGCTATGTGAGTGAGATTGCCTTCGATCCTGCCTTCGGGAGTCATGTGGTTGTGGTAGCGGTGCCTATTCTTGACGATGCCAAGGAGAGGGCCATCGGGGCAGTCACTATTTTGTTACGCCGAGACACCATCTTCCATGCCATTGCCGAAGTCACGATCGGAGCCACCGGCCACGCGATGTTGTTCAGCTCCGACGGTATCCCTGTGATGTGCCCGGTCCTGCCGCCGGAAGCGCATACGGTACGGCCTGAATTGATCGGCGTCCTTGGCAGACTGGAGGCTGGTTGGGCCGTTGCCGAAGACGATTCGCACGGGGGTCTGAATGCCTTGATCGGGTTCGCTCCA
>JBBRRN010000545.1:0-2048 GCA_038200685.1 Nitrospirales bacterium | reverse complement strand
TCAATCGCAGGAATAACGAGCATGCAAAGACCCCCGTCCTCTCAATGTTCCACTGCCGTTCCAAACGGAAACTCGTCGAGCATATGTTCGACTCCATACGTCGCCAGCTCTTCCGCTGTCACAAATACTCCACGCCGCTGAATAAATCCCATCAAGTCTTCCGTCATCGGCCGCTGCTTTTCGTAGTAATTCCCTTCCCATAGAACCTGCCCGTCAGCCGCGACCACCTTGGCTTCAAACCCCACCGTCGCCGGTGGGCTGGCGCCAAAGCGACCACCCACTCGCTCCTGATACACCAGTACTTGGCCGATCAACGAGGCATCGGCCTTGAGCTGTTTAGCCACCGTCATTGCCAGTGGCTGACCGGCAGAAGATTGCGACGCAGCTTGAGACGTCAGCGCTCTACTCGCCTCCCCCGGCGATAGCACGATCATACCCTGCCTTGTCTTCAATCTGCTCCATAACAACTGTGTGACAATGTCCCCAGCACCGGCTGGCACTGTGACTGTTTGGTAAAGAGCCTGCCTGGTATTCAACGGGGCTGTCATTACCAAATCAGATCTGCGGAAAAACCCCGGCGGCGCCGAAAGGGTCGGATCGACTAAGTCCTTCACCTGTGGCGTCGCGAGTACCGTGAACGGTACTAACGCAATGGTGCGAATCTGATAGCGCGACAGTTCCGCGGACGCCTTCGTGGTCACTTTCGACCCACTACAGCCGGCAATCACCACCAGGGCTAATCCCACCAAGGCTATCGACCGTCTCGTATTATTCATCGTGTTCATTTCCAGGATCCAAAATTTTTGATCAATCGCAACCCCACGGACTGGCTCTTTTCAGGATGGAACTGACAAGCCAAGACATTATCCCTCCAGATACTTGACACAAACGGGAGTCCATATGTGGTTGTCGTCGCGGCAACCTGCCGGTCGGCCGGCTCAACATAATACGAATGCACAAAATACCAATGGTCTCCATCCGCAATCCCCTCGAACAAGGGACAGGCCCGCTGAATGGCCACCTGATTCCAGCCCATGTGAGGAACTTTCAGCGCAGGATCAATCTCAAACCGCCTGACCCTGCCCGGAATGATGCCGAGTCCTTTGTGAGTTCCAAACTCTTCGCTCTCCGTGAACAATAGTTGGAGCCCTAAACAGATTCCTAGAAATGGTTTCCCCGATTGAATCGCGACACGAATCGGTTCCTCTAGCCCATAGCGCTCAATGTTGGCCATGCAATCGCCAAAGGCTCCCACACCAGGCAGCACCACATGACTCGCATTGCCGATCACGTGCGAATCCCGCGTGACCATCGCCTGATGCCCCACAGCCTCAAAGGCTTTGGAGACACTGCGGAGATTGCCCATGCCGTAGTCGATAATCGCGATCATGGCACTTTCTTGAAGGGTGCTGAAACAATCACACTTCTCACTCGCCTAGTCATACGGCCGCAACAATACCGCAACTCGCGACATCCTGCCACTATCATCTACCGCGCGTGTAAAGAGAATCCGATGCCGAGGATACAACCGATCGCTGATCTAGCAGGCTGCAGAAACGCTATTGTGGCAGGATACCCAATAGAAACACCAAGCCTGTCACCATGTGAGTAAGAGGCTGGATCCCTGCGAAGGTCTGAACGATTCACGAGAACAGGCGCGGCCTTGGGCAAAGAGGCTGTCTTGGCGGCCTCAGGGCGGGATGGTGAAGTAGCCACCGGGGTTGTATGGGGGAGCAGAACAACTTTTCAAGTATTAGACGTTCCCGCCGTCAATTTTTGATATCCCTGCCGGTTTCTATGTCGCACAGAACTGGTGAACATGACCGATATTGAGCTTCTTGAAGGGCTTGAATGTCGATTTGATGCCAAGGGAGAAGTTCCGTTCGCAGTAGAGGAAGGCGCCCTTGTAGAGAGTCTCTCGTTCACATGACGATCGCTTATAAGAGACACAAATAAAGATGCCTGGAACAGCTTTGCCAAAGGACTGCCTACCGTTACCCCTTTCGTTCATCAACCGCGACATGCTTATTGAGCGCCATCTGAATCGC
>JBBRRN010000544.1:0-2087 GCA_038200685.1 Nitrospirales bacterium | reverse complement strand
GAAGGTGCCGAGTGCTTCGGCCGCGAGGCGTCGTCCCATCGTGTCTCCTCTCCCCGTGAATTCCGGTCCGCACTATGCCGTGGGCCGCGCTAAAGTGCAAGCGGAAGAAGGGACGAACGACGGCCAGAGGGGCCTTACGGTCGGGCGGCCAGCACCAGATTGAACGGAGTCTGTGTCGTGCGGTGGAATCGTGTGAATCCGCCTTGCATCACCACGTCTCGCAGTCTCGCCTCCCCGGCCTGGGCACCGAGGGCTGGGCCATTGGATGCCAGAGAAGCGGGTACGCAGATCATGGTCGACGCCGCGTAATAGACTCTGCCTACCGGATTCAGATTATCTTCGACGCGGTCGTTGGCGAATGGCTCCACAATCATCCACGTGCCATGCTGTGCGAGTGTTTTTTTGACGTGCTTCGCAGCGCCGACAGGATCGCCCATGTCATGCAAACAATCGAAGTGGGTAATGAAATCGTACTCCTTGCCGGGATAGTCTGTGGACTTCGCCACTGCAAAGGTCACGTTCTTCAGGCCTGCTTCTTTGGCCCGTTTGCGTGCGGTCAAGATCGAGGGCTTATGGTAATCGAAACCGATGAAGATGGATGTGGAATAGGCCTTCGCCATGATAATGGTGGACGCCCCGAACCCGCAGCCGACATCCGCGACTTTCGCACCCTTCTTGAGCGTTGCCCCCACACCGTCGAGGGACGGAATCCAATTCGCCACGAGGTTGCCCAGGTAGTTCGGACGGAAGAATCTCTCAGTGCCTTCAAACAATCGGTGATCGTGCTGATCCCACCCAAGGCCCTTGCCGGTCTTGAACCGCTGCTCGATCTTGGGGTTGGCTGAAAATGTGGCCGCGATGACCTGAAACGCACCGGGGAGAAAACAAGGACTGTTTTCATCGGCGAGTGCCATTGCCTGTTCCTCAGGGAGCCAGTACCGACCGGTTCTGGCGTCATAGGTCACGTATCCACCTGCTGCCTGATTGCCTAGCCACTCACGGACATACCGTTCGGCTGTCTTTGTCGCCTTTGCGAGTTCAGCCGGCGTGACGGGACCCACCTTCGCCATGGCTTTGTAAAGACCGAGCTTGTCGCCAAGGAGCACCATGTTCGCGCTCAGCGCGGCGCCGATGTCACCAACTGCCTTGCCCATGAATGCATTTAACTTGTCCGAATTGACTGCCATGATGCACCTCCCCTGAAATATTCGGTGCATTCTTTGCCAGTTGTTCGTTACTGTCAAGCTGGAACGAAAGGAGTAGAATGCCGCCTTGAAAGCGACGTTGACAGCACGGAGGAGAGATCGAGCATGAAAGAATATCGTGTGAAGCCTGGCGTACCACTCAATTTAGATCGGTGTGACCCGGACGACACCGGCGACTACAAGAAGACCGATCAAGGCAAAGAAAAAGCTAAAGCTGTGACGGTGGAATTGACCGGACGGCTGGGCGAACTCCAAGAACGACTCTATGCCAACGGGACTCGATCGCTGCTCATCGTGTTGCAGGGGATGGACACCAGCGGTAAGGATGGGACGATCAAGAGTGTGATGTCCGGTGTGAATCCGCAGGGCTGCAAGGTTGTGTCCTTCAAAGCTCCTTCGTCGGAGGAGCTGGGCCATGACTTCCTGTGGCGTGTGCATCAAAAGGCGCCGTCCCACGGCCAGATCGGCATCTTCAATCGCTCGCATTATGAAGATGTGCTCATCACCCGAGTCCATGGGTGGGTATCGGACAAGGTCGTGAAACAGCGGTTTAATCAGATCAAAGAATTCGAGGAGCTGCTCTACGAGAGCGGGACGACCATCCTCAAATTTTTCCTGCATATCTCGAAGGATGAGCAGAAAGAGCGGTTGGAGGAACGCATTTGCGATCCGGAGAAGCGCTGGAAATTCAATGAAGGAGATCTCGAAGAACGAAAATTGTGGAAGAACTACATGAGCGCATTCGAGGATATGATGGCGGCCACGAGCATCACTCATGCACCGTGGTATGTCGTGCCGGCCAATCGGAAATGGTATCGGAACTTTGTGGTTGCCGATTGTGTTGTTGACGCATTAGAAAAGATGAAACTAAGAACACCCACG
>JBBRRN010000543.1:0-2097 GCA_038200685.1 Nitrospirales bacterium | reverse complement strand
CGCTTTGATATCTCGGGCTCGCGTGTGGATCTCTGGGAACCCGCAGAGCCGGAAGACCCCCAAGCTGAACGGATGGTAACCTATAATCTTCGAGATACGCGAGCCGAACAGACAGGCCAAACCACGGGACACGAGAGGAGCCAAAACGCGTTCCAACGTATGGCAGTGTTGGGACATCGTGTCGCCCAGACTCTGCTGCCAACTTTCTGGACCGTCAAACACTAACATCCTTATAGCCGTCGCTAGAAATCTTCCTCTATGTTCTAAATACTGACCCCTCTTAATTTTGCGTATATCATCGCAGCAACGGGCACGATTTTGGTCAGCTACGATCCTTCGCGCGAAGGAAGACAGATGGGAACGAGCGTAGGTTCACTTCTTTTCGCGGATCCGCTTAGAGCCAACTTCACGCAGCCTGCCTCTTGTATTCTTCCAATCTGAGCACTTTTGTCCAGACCTCACCTATCGTCTGGGCAGATTATAGCGAACCCTTGTGACTCATAACCTCGCCTTCATTCTGACACCAGAAAGGCGCATTCCTAAAAATCATACGCCATGAACATGAAAGCCATGATACCTGCAACAGATGTGAATCCTGAGCCGGAGAGTATGCCGGCGAGTTCAAGAGAAGCATGCCCTGTGTTACCGAATTATGTTCAGCTCGCCGACAGTGCGCCCATGGGCGCACGAAGCTTGGCATTGACCATCGTGGCGACAATTGCCGTGGTATTCGCGTTGCAGTGGGCAGAGAAGTTTTTCATACCGCTCCTGCTCGGGATCATCATTGCGTACACGCTTAATCCCCTTGTGGTTTGGATGGAGCGGGTGAAGATCCCTCGGGTAGTGGGGACCATCATCGTGATGCTAGCCTTCCTATGCGGAAGTGCATTTGTGACGATTTCGATGCGCGGCCAGATACAGACCATCCTCGATCAGTTGCCCGATGCGGCGAGTCAATTGTCTGTTTCGCTCCGCAACATACGGGGGGGCAGCCCACCACCATGCAGAAAGTGCAAGCCGCGGCGCAAGAGATTGATAAGGCAACCAGTCAGGCGGCGGATGTCCCCTCGACACCCAAACAGTCTGCCACTCATGTCGTCATTGACCAGCCCCCGTTCCAGCTGGGCGACTACTTGAGAGCAGGGTCCATGGGACTGTTCGGATTCATCAGCCAAGCGACCATGGTGCTGCTGTTGGTTTTTTTCCTTCTACTCGCCGGCGACACGTTCAAACGAAAACTGGTCCGTTTGACCGGCCCTTCGCTGTCGGACAAGAAAATCACGATGCTCATCTTAGACGACATCAACGTGTCCATCCAGCGGTACATGTTCACGATGTTGATGGCCAATGTGCTCCTGGCACTCCTGACTTGGGTCGCGTTCCGGTGGATCGGCTTGGAGAATGCCGCTGGATGGGCGATCGCTGCTGGCGTCCTGCACGTCATTCCTTACTTAGGTCCCGCACTCATCGCGGTGGCGACAGGAATGGTAGGTTTCATGCAGTTTGAGTCTTTCTCAATGGCGCTGTTGGTGTCGGGGAGCTCGCTGGCGATCGCTATCCTCGTCGGTATATTCGTCGTTACCTGGATGACCGGCAAAATGGCGAAACTGAACGCGGTATCGGTATTCGTCGCGTTGCTCTTCTGGAGATGGCTCTGGGGGGTATCGGGTCTGTTGCTCGCGATTCCCATCCTGGGGATCGTGAATGTTGTCTGTCAGCACATAGAAGAACTACAACCTTTGGCTGAATTGCTTAGAGATTGAAGGAGGTAAGACTGTGTCGTATCGTCAGAACAACTTTGAGGGCCATCGTGCGATCGGCGCATGCACAATGTTGATCACGGTGATCGCTGCTCTTGTGTGCACCCCTGTTTATGCTGCTCCAGTCTCGGTGCGGTATCCTGAGGGTATGACCCATGGCTTCCTCCTCGTCCGATCACTGAACGGAGATATTCTGGGTCAGGGTGAAATGATCCAGGTACTCAAGGAAGGCGATTTGGTCGAAAACCAGTTGGTGTTCCGGTTCAAGGACGGCTCCCTACATGATGAAAAAGCAGCCTTCTCACAACAACGGGTGTTCACGATGATCAGCTATCGT
>JBBRRN010000542.1:0-2194 GCA_038200685.1 Nitrospirales bacterium | reverse complement strand
TCGACTTCTTGACCTCGACGAGCGCGTCATCCATCCGGCCTTTGCTGAAATACAGCTCGCCCAATCGGCAGCGGGCCTGGAAATCGTCTGGCTCGACTGCCAAGAGTTTTTCGATCTCGCTAATTTCCTCGTCGGGGCTCAGCGGCTGATCGCCGGGATCGATGATGGTCTGGCTTTGTTCAGGAACAGCAGCGGTTGGTTCGTTCATACGATTCCCTGTAGTAAAAAGTCTGTTCGCAGGCCACGGAAAAACTCAACTTGTACACCCGACACCATGTGAATCTTCCAAATCGGTGCCGATGTCAACCGAACTTCAGAATGATCAAAATGATTCTCCAGTGATCCATGAACGGCCTCGTAGGACACACCCTAGGCAATCCTGCCTTGCACATTTCACCTTGTACCATTCACGCTTCTTGTTAAATATGTCCGCCCGCCAAAGAATCCGGTCTACTGACCATGGGGGCGTTCGTTGCCGGCGCCGATTCCGTGGCATCGCGCCGCTGCCGGTCCATGCTTAAGAGCATTGCGCCGAGCACCACCATGAGCGTTAGATTGGAATACAGGAGCGCATATCCTGCAATAAACATCAATCCAAGACCATACCCTGCCAGACGCCCCATATTGAGTAATTTAATAACCGTGTACGACCAGCACAACAGGCCTGTCAGATAGAACGCAAACGGGAGAAAAAACGTGTAACCCATGCCGAACTGAAAAATCCACCCAATGCCGTCCGCCGCCTTACGAATGTTACTGGCCATCCCGGCATCATACCGATGGAGCAGATAGTCTAAGAATAACATCACCGTAAACACGGATATAGAGGTCGCCCAAAACCAGATAGCGCGACGACGCTGCCTTTGATTGCGAGTCAGAAACGAGACGCCCTGCCCATAGGCCCACATCACCAGGATACTGGACAAGACCAAGAGCCCTTCACCCCCACGATGCGCCTCATACACCAGGGGCGGAGCCGCAACGGTTCCAATAAAACTATAGATGGTGGACACGATCTGATAATACAACCAGCCTCCGACCCCGAGAAGATAGGTAATCCCCATAGCGCGATGCGACCATTCGGTATGGGTGGAGAGGTACTCCACCATCAGACAGATCAACGCGACCAGCGCCACGATGTTATAAATAGCCGACCCCAAGAAGGCGGGAGGAACTAACAAAAATCCCACGGTAAGGAGCAAGAGGAGCGCGACACAGGGAATCACGATCCGATTCGATCCCGTAAACCCTCGACTGGCCACTCGACTGACGGCCACGACACTCAGAGCAAGAAACAGCAGAATCGCCACGACATTGAGCAGCCACTGCCCAATCTGCGTCAGTGCCGTGAAGGTTGGGATAATCCATTCATGCTCCTGGGCCAGCTTGCTGAGATGCATCCCCAACCGCGACACAAGCCGATACAGAATCAATTCCGAGAAGGAGACGATGAGGACAAGCTTGATTGTGTATCGAAACAGCAAAGATTGATCGCTGAGCTTCCCCGTAATCCGTTCGATGGTGGGATTCGTGGTAGCAATCACTCTCTACACCCTTGAGGAAAATACGAATTACACTGATCGGGAACAGCTAAGGACACCGTCGCATGAAACAGGCTCATGACATCTCAGCCGGCTGCGGTTCACGCATTTCCTGCGCCTTGGCCCGTGCGATATATAACAGTCCGTCGGCCATCGAGTAGTTGAACGGCAACTCGCACACGACTTCGCTGACTTTTTCATAGACATGCTGATACAGACGCTCCGCTTCGTCCGGCGTCATGCCTTCCGACACTTCATAGAAGAAACCCAGGCTCAAGTCCTCTGCCGACGGGCGCATGATCCGCCTGATGCCATAGCTGCCAGGATCGCTCATGATCGGTGCTTCTTTTTCCAGATCGAAGAGACAGGGCTGACAAGAGAACCCGTACAATCCGTGAAGCCGCTCGTTCTCCACGATAAAATTCATTGTCTCCCGGGCCTCCTCTTCCTTCTCGGTCGGGAACCCTACAATGATGTAGCAATGCAACGCGATCCCCAGGTCGATGCAATCGTCGGCAATACGGCGCACCCACTCCTGCTTGATTCCTTTCTTCATGAAATCCATGACGCGCTGATTGAAGGACTCCAATCCGAACACGATCTTCAGACACCCGGCCTCCCGCATCGACGTCAGCAGTTCACGGGTCAAATGC
>JBBRRN010000541.1:0-2249 GCA_038200685.1 Nitrospirales bacterium | reverse complement strand
CTGATTCCTAGCTCACTATTCCCTTCCTCTATCCACCGGCTCGATGAGAGAAAGGTGGGAATAGCTTCCTCTCTGGTGTGCTCCATAGACGATAGACTGATCTTCCTGGTCTTGACCAAGTATGTATATAAAATCCTACCGTGTCCTGTCAATCTAAACAAGGGGGTGAAAAAACCTGGTCGGCACGAAGTGCGCGGGACACGCGAGAGAGGCACGACGCGAAGCTCGAAGTTCCAAACACTTCCGCTGCCTCACTCGTCTAGCCTTTGTTCGCCTTGGTCAACCCAAGCAATTTCATCGACTCCTTCGCAGCAGTGCGAGCTTTGGTAGCGGGATTGAGAAGCTGTCCTGGATCGGCATGGATGCCGATATCCGACACACGGTTGCATTGCCGGATTACTTCATTGAGGGAAATCGTGGCATCGGCTCGATGGAGATCTGATGCTGAGAGTCGCTTGATGAGTTTCTCGGCAATACGCGTCGCCTCTCCGCAGTGATGGACGATGGCCCCTGCATCTCCCATTCCACCATGCGCCACCATTTCTTCGACGTTCTTCATCAGACCGTCTCCCTGCTCTTGCAGACTAGCACTCGATGACTCTGCTGCGCGTGCAGGACTCACATCTGAGACAATGGGAAACCACAGGCCAGCTAAGCCCACCAGTATAAGAATCGGCATGCTCCCGCCTCTCATCATATGCACTAATCTCACATCTCCTCCTTTACCCTTATGACTCACAAAGATTTGACGTGCAATCGTCTAAGAATGCAGAGCCAGTTCCTGGCCTCCATGCGCCCACAGTGCTTGGACGTCTGGGCTGGTGGCACGAACTCTCGTGAATACTACGGATTATATCGGCCCTTTGGTGGTAGTGGGATAGATGTCAGACCCTTGTAGAGACGGTGAAACTCTTCAGTCGAGAGGGTTTCATTCTGTAATTGGGCAAGAGTGGCCTGATCGATGGGATATTCAACCGTGTCGTCGTAGTTCGATGAGGCGATCGTGATAAATCGTGGGGGGAAGAGTCGCTCCGGCAGCAAGATTCCCACACCAAGGTTGTACTTGAGTGCCAACCGGATCGTTTCTCGTGCCTTATCAGCTGGAACGTCTCGGCCCAGACCGATGTTTTGTGGAGGCTGTCCCTGTCTAAAAAACTGAAAGTGGACGTTGGGCATCCCCGCCTGAACAAATTCTTCCGTCACTGTGGCAATCTGACTTTTGTACTGACTCGCCAGCACGACTTCGACGCGGCTAACCGGAGGTACCGCTACGACTTCGGCAGCGACGGCATGAGCCCCTATCACGCCAGCACACACGGTAATCACCACCGCATGAAGAAATCGAGAACACCCCATGGCTAGTTCGCCTCAAAGTTGAATCCCAACGATGTGGTGCCGTTCGCCGCCACTGTCACGTCTTGCACTTTCTCTCCCAGGGTCGGATGCCAAGCCTTGATCCGATACGTGCCTGCCGGAAGATCCTTGATCGTAAAGGCGCCCTCAATCCCGGTAATCGCATAGTACGGATTCTCAACGGCAAGTCCGTGTCCCTGCATGTACGCATGCATGCCGCATTGCATGATGACACTGCGTCGGTTCCCTGTGAAATGGATGGTGTCACTTGTCCCGGACTTGGTCAGCGCCGGCCGGTGGAACATGATGAACACATGCTCATTATCCCGTTCATAGATCTGCAAGTCGTGCGATACCGGGTCAAGGTTTGTCACAGTCAAAGGATGAAGTTCCCGCATGACCGACACAAACGGAACGAACTGACAGATATTCGCCTCCAGTTTTGTTTCCGTCAATCCGAATGGTTTACCTTTCCCAACGCCTTCGACTGTCACGATCACATCTTTCAAGCCTTGTTGACCTCCGACCGCGACTGTTCGAAGTAGCCGGTACCCCGACCCACCGGATAACGCTCCGCAATAGATAGGGTCAGGATATCGACGAAGCTCGAAGGATATAGGCGGTGGTAGTTCGCCTGAAAACTGTACCGCCCCAGTGACCGTGCCACCGTTTGATACCGTCATTTCCTCGTAAGCCCAAGCGGCGATCGGGGCACTTACGAACATGCTCAGCACGAGCGAGTGACAGATAGAAGCCACAACCCGCCATCCATGTATAGTCATTCTATCACCGTTTCGAAGACAAAATAGATGGGGGAGTATGAATACTCCCCCCATTGTCAGGGCGATCATAACCGCCCCTCACTCGTTCCGCATAATCTTCACTACTTTAACGAG
>JBBRRN010000540.1:0-2288 GCA_038200685.1 Nitrospirales bacterium | reverse complement strand
TTAGGCGGTTGAAGGGAAGGCAAGATGCGACGAACATCATTGCAACCATCAAGGCTCGTAAGGCAGGACAAGTGCCAGTCCCAAGCCATCCTGCTTTCGACGGCATCAGCGTTTGGGCCTAGGTGAACGATGATGCTGTAAGGGTCATAGCGCGCAACTCGGAAGTTGTTCGCAGCTCCATCAGTCCAGGATGCAAGCTCCCAGACCTCGGCAGAACAGCACGCATAGGAGTTGCTGGTAAAGAGAACTCTCTTCGAGATCAGACGGCTGGTCCTGTCGAACTTCAACGTGATGGTGAACCAGAAGACACGTCCCAACCTTTTCAAGCCACCCTGGGGCACGGCAAGAGAGTACTCGATTTCCTTGTTCCCATCAGCATCAAGAGTCGGCTCGACTTTCTTGCCGGTAGCAGCCTGAAGCCGATCACCGGCTTCGGTCATCATTGTTTCGTTTGGCCGAAGCTCGTGTACGGCAGCCACGGCCTTCTCGATAACACTGCGGCTATGCCCTGCGTACACCTCATTAGCGAGCCACAGACACAGCATCAAGACGGCTAGAGTCACCCCGATTAACTTCAACATTCGTCCGCTTCGTGTCATGGTTATCCCTCCTATTCGGTTATGAACAGCTCCACTTATTGCGGAGGAGCGCTCGGGATACCAGGCCACCTGGGCAGGCCTTGGATCAGAACAGAACCAGGAGTAAATAGTCCCATTTGCTTGATTCGGATACTCAGAGAGTTATAGCTCTGTCCTCCGGCTTCGACGGTAAGCGGATACCGCGCAGAGGTATCGAACCCCCCACTACTTGTCTGGAGGTAGAACTGCTGCGTCGAAGAGACTGCGTCGCAAAAGAGGAAACATCTTCCGCCGACCTGATCGGTGAACGTGAACGGCTCGGTATTCTCGTGCGTGTTGGCGAAGAAGTCGCCCACCTTGTCCAGCCCTCCCATTGGGGAAGTCTGCGTCTCGAAGATGAATAGGTCGCTGTTCGGATGAGCCTTGTGATCGACCGGTTGGTTATTCGTCCGATTGAAGAGCTGGTATTGAACTTCACGGATATTAGAGCTGTTGGCTCCCGTGTCGTAGGTGGGTCTCAAGAAGTAGTTGCCAGCATTAGGAATAGACCCACCACCACCACCCGATCCTCCACCTGTACTTCCGTTACCCCCGGTTGTGGACCCACCGAGGTTCTTCAACCAGTCCCATGCGCTTGTCACTAAGCACACGACGCTCTTATTGCCACCACCGCCGCAGTCTGTCGATAGGCCGAATGGATCGGTGTATCGGAGCGGGTTGTTTACGACGTAGGCGTACATATTCCACGTCTGCGGATTGGCTTTATGAACAGCTAGGAACCACCCTGGGTCGGGCGACATCCAGCGGCCCATATTGCTTCCGTACATGCGATAGGTTGAATAGTCCAACCCTGACTCTGAGTCTCTTTCTTTGCCGGTAAACGCGCATGCGAAATGCGCAAATTGTTGAGTGCAGTCGTAGATGCATCCAATTCTCACTGCTGGCTTTGTGGTGACGCTTCTGAGGTAGTTGAAGACTTGCGATCCCATGCGATGATCTTCGTGATCTTCAACTGGGCTATGTAGTGATTACCGGAGCGTAGGCGGCCTCGAAAAACGCCTTGAACAACGACATGCATTGGGCGGCGGTCAATACCGCCTATCTGATCATTCACGGCATCTTGCCATGCTTTCCATGCAGCGTCGCCATCGCCCGGATCGTACCTTAAGAAGAGCTTCTTCGGGCAGTTGGCGTTTGCCAGCCACATGGCCTCCATCGTAGCTGTAAGCCGACCCTCAACGAAGACCGGTTTTCCTTCAGAGACGCGTGGGTGCGACAGCAAAATGCACACCGACAACGGGGGAGCATTTCCATCCTGGGCCAACACTGAACCGGAAGAGAATATCAGCACGATGAGACAGCTAAGGTTCGAGATGAATCTCAATCGGTTCATTTAGGGTCGTCCTTTTTCTTTCCTTCAACGGCTTCAGAACGACCAGCGGCTTCCCTAACTGCGTTTTGGCGCAGAATTTCCCTGTCGGGCCCGTTGGCCCACGATGGATTCCATACATTCACAATTGAATTGGAGTGCCCAGCCTCGCTGGTATACGACTGCGCTCTATAGGCTTCCTGCTCATCGTCTGTTCCTTGACCATGAGCTTTATTGTTCGCCACATGAATGCCTTCGTGCACATCGCCAGCAGCATCCTCTACATCCATATCCGGGGCTCGCCCTGCTGCTGCTTGACGGTCCATGAGGTTGTCGATCTT
>JBBRRN010000539.1:0-2400 GCA_038200685.1 Nitrospirales bacterium | reverse complement strand
CTTTTTCAACAGCCTGCTCGTTATCGCAGGCGTTCGCGGCCGTGGGGGGTGGAAAGATCTTGGTCGGGACCGAGGGGAACGATACGGGTTGGATTGATGTCGTCATGGGTGATGTAGTAATGCCGTTTGATGTGGTCGAAGTTCACGGTGTCGGCGATGCCGTCGCTCTGATAGAGGTCTTTGAGGTAGCCGAAGAGGTTGGGGTAGTCGATGATCCGCCGGACGTTGCATTTGAAATGACCGTGGTAGACGGCGTCGAAGCGTATGAGGGTGACGAACAAGCGCCAATCGGTTTCGACGAATTGTGAGCCGAAGAGATAGCGTTGGCGTGCCAGCCTGGTCTCAAGTTGATCGAGCGCGTCGAAGAGGCGCAACACGGCTCGTTCATAGGCTTGCTGCGATGTGGCGAATCCCGCGCGATAGACTCCGTCGTTCACGTTCTCGTAGATGAAGGTATTGAGGTCGTCGATCTCTTTCCGGATGCCGTCCTGATACAAGTCAATTCTGCTCTCGGTGAAGCGATTGAACTCGCCGTTGAACATGCGCATGAGATCGTCGTCGGAATTGGTGACGATGCGATGTGTTGCCGTGTCCCACAACACCGGAACAGTGAATCGCCCCCGATAGTTCGGATCGGTGGCCTTGTAGGCCTGGCTGAGGAACTGAAATCCATTGATGGGATCGAGTGAATGCCCTGGCCCTTCGCGGAACGCCCAGCCTTTCTCGTCGCGGATCGGGTCCACAACCGTCATGCCGATGACATCTTCGAGCTTCTTGAGCTTTCGCACAATGATCGTCCGATGTGCCCAAGGGCATGCCCAGGAAACGTAGAGATGGTAGCGGCCGCTCGCTGCCGGATAACCGGAACTCCCATTGGCAGTCACCCAGCTCTGAAAGACATCCGGCTGCCTGGTAAAGGCGCCTTCGACGCTTTGCTCGTCTGGAAATTGTGCCTCAATGGACATTGCGGGGCTCCTGCGTTCCTTTACCGTATCATATTGCGGAGCGAGGGGGCAGGGGAGTGGCCAGGTGCCCTTCTTGCTCGCAGTGGGGGACTAATCCAGGCCAGCCCTGGGAAAGTGGACGAGCGAGCTTGGAGGGATTATTTGCGCTCAGGGTCGCTCAATGCCCGGAGGTGCGGATTGACCGGGACAATCCTGAAAAGTAGAATGCCGAAATATTTTCCACCGGAGGACGGCTGGTAATCAGACGGGAGGATGTATCGCAGAGAAAGGTTACCACCGTATCCATTTAGTTGGTTCAAACATGGAGGCCGCGATGCAGATGATGGGACGGATTGGGTTAATGGGATTAGGGATCGCGTTAGTGGGCGTACTTACCGGCGTGCCACTCTTTGCGGAGGATAAACTGGCTAAACCACCAGTTGAGGACGGTTCGAAGATTGTGATTACCTCTCCCAAGGAGGGGGAGGAGGTCGACGACAGTTTTGAGCTGAAGTACGAGTTGACGAGAGGCTCTCAAGCGACGCATGCTCATGTGTACTTAGACGGTCAGTATCAGAAGGGTTTTTCCGGGGCGTTCAAGGGCCTGAGCAAGGGAGATCACAAGATCACCGTGACTGGCGCCACAAAAGACCATGATCTTGTGACGGCCACTCATACCATTATCGTCGAAGTGGAATAATACGGCGACTCGCCATTTTCACGGCCACCACCGCCCAGGTGCGGATTGACTGAGGAAATCACGGAAAGTACAATATCCGAATATTCTCTACCGCGGGACGATGGGTCATCAGGATAGAGGATATCCGGGAGGGGATAGTCGGCGGTATTGTTCATTCAGTTGGTTCAAACAAGGAGGTCGTTGTGATGCAGAGGATGGGACGTATCGGGTTGATGGGATTAGGGGTTGCGTTGGCGGGCTGTCTCAGCGTGGCGCCAGCATTCGCAGGGGATAAACCAGCGAAACCACCAGTTGCTGATGGGTCGAAGGTGATGATTTCGTCTCCCAAGGATGGGGATAAGGTCGCTGACACCTTTGAGGTGAAGTACGAGTTGACCAAGGGCTCCCAGGCGACGCATGTTCATGCCTATGTGGACGACCAGTATCAGAAAGGTTTTTCCGGGGAGCTGAAGAGTCTGGGCAAGGGGACGCACAAGGTTACTGTGACCGGCGCGACAAAAGATCACGATCCTGTCACGGCCACCCATAGCATCACCGTCGACGTGCAATAAGACCAGCCATTGTTAAGGTCACGGGGGCCTCTTATGAAAGAGGTCCTCGTGCGCCAGATTTCCCAGACGGTTTCCATTCCTCACCTGCCTAGACCCACCACAAGAACTGGCAAACCAGGAGAGAGTTATGGCAGTGGTTTGGGGGGTGACTGCGGATTGGGCTGTGGGATTCCGATCTTTAACAGTCGCGTAAGCCATGGAATCG
>JBBRRN010000538.1:0-2422 GCA_038200685.1 Nitrospirales bacterium | reverse complement strand
TGTTGCCCGGGTACATCCTCTCGTCGCAGGGCGATCGCATGGCAATGGCCCATGCCGTCGAGGGGCGATACCCGTTCCTGGATCACCGGGTTGTGGAGTTTGCCACCAAGTTACCCATCAACCTGAAGATGAAAGTTCTTGATCAAAAGCATTTGTTAAAGCAGGCTGTGAAAGGGCTGATACCCGAATCAATTCGGACGAGGCATAAACAGCCCTATCGGGCACCGGACGGCAAGAGCTTCTTTAACCACAAAGACAGCTATGTGGAAGACACCTTGTCTCCAACGAGGATAAAACAGGACGGCATTTTCGATCCAAGGGCGACCGGAGCGCTTCTGCAAAAGTTCCGATCCGGGCGCGATACAGGCGTCAAAGATAATATGGCCCTTATCGGGATCTTGTCGACAACCCTCCTCATAGACCGGTTTGTGAGGGAGCGAGGCAGGCTCAACCCGCCTCATTTTACTACGAAAGACGGGCTCCATTAAGACGTTGAGAGGGGCTATATTTGAACAATGCTCATGTGACCATTACTGTGACGCGAGGCTCATTGAAGTAATCGTACGGTTGGAGGGTGGAAGGCATGCTACAGAAGATTCGAGCGTTCGTGATAGAGAATTATCTCTTTGGCGAGGAAGGGAAACTTGGAAACGATGATTCCTTCCTGGAGTCCGGTATCATCGATTCAACCGGCGTCCTCGAGTTAGTGCGGTTTCTTGAAGCGACGTTCGCCATCAAAGTCTCAGACGAAGAACTTATCCCGGACAACTTGGACTCCATCAATAAGATCGTCGCATTTCTCCACGCGAAACTGCCTCATCAGCAACCAAGGTAGGCTTTTCACCATTTTAATGCATGCGAAGGTAACATAGATGGCGACTCATTCGACGTTCTCAGCCGATATCCTTCGCCTCGATCCTGAAGCCGAAACGAAGCGGATCACAGCCTGGATTCGGAATACCCTCTCTCAACCGCTACGTCGCCGCGGTGCTGTCATCGGAGTATCTGGAGGCATTGACAGCGCGGTCGTGGCCTTTCTATGTGCTCGCGCCCTAGGCAGTGAACGTATTCAAATTCTCTTCACACCTGAGGCAGATTCTTCACCGGACAGTCTCCGGCTCGGACAACTGGTGGCCACGGCCCTGAATGCCAGATCTGCATTAGAGGACATCAGCGCTGTTCTTAAAGGGGCCTGTTGCTATGAACGGCGCGATGACGCGGTGAGACTGGCTGTCCCCGAATACGGCAATGGCTACAAATGTAAGATCGTACTGCCGGGGCTTCTCGATGCCAGCCGCTATTCGATCTTCTCCATCGTGGTCCAATCACCGGACGGACAGATCAAGAAAGTTCGCCTCACGCCTGAGGCATACCTGGGCATTGTGGCCGCCACTAATTTCAAGCAGCGCGCGCGGAAAATGGTGGAGTACTATTACGCAGATTTGTTGCAGTATGCCGTGGCGGGCACTCCGAATCGTTTGGAGTATGACCAGGGATTCTTCGTCAAGAACGGTGACGGCGCAGCGGATTTCAAGCCCATCGCCCATTTATACAAGTCTCAGGTCTATCAACTTGCCGCCTATTTGGGAGTGCCGGAAGAGATCCAGCGTCGCCCCCCCACGACCGATACCTATACGCTGGAGCAATCGCAGGAAGAATTCTACTTCACCCTTCCGTATGAAAAAATGGACCTCTGCCTGTATGGCAAAGACCATAAGGTTCCCGCAGCAGATTTGGTCAATGTGGTTGGATTGGAGGAAGACGTCGTGCAGCGTGTCTACGGCATGATCGAATCCAAGCGAAAGGTTGCGCGCTATCTGCACGCACATTCGTTAGTGATCGATTAGCCTATCTGACGATTCAGTTCAACATAGACCTATCATGATCAGTACGGTGATGAACGTCAGGGACTATTTGCTCGCCGGTCAGAATCCTTTGCGGATCGCGCTCAGATTCCCGCAAACGTGTCATTCTTATGGAGCGCTCACCACACACACAGACCATGTTGCGGCGTACCTGCTCAGTCGGGGTATACGAAAAGGCGACAGAGTCCTTCTCATCGGGGATAACTCATTCTTTTGGGTAGCTTGCTACTTAGGAATCATGCAAGCAGGGTTGGTCTGCGTGCCGATCGCGGCGAGCAGTCAATCTCGGGACATCGAGTACGTTCTTGAAACGACGGAGGCGCCAATTGTCTGTGCCCAGGGATCAGTCGCGATAGCCCAAGGCGCCAGGTTCTCCGGAAAACATCTTCTCACCGACAAGGTTGTGCCCTCCGTCGGGCCGACGGCGTCCCAACAAGACTTTCCCAGCCTAGGTGCGGATACGATAGCTACTCACGGCTATACCTCCGTAGGGCCCAATGATCTGGCGGCGCTGGTCTTTACGTCAGGATCGACAGGACATCCGCGGGGTGTGATGG
>JBBRRN010000537.1:0-2447 GCA_038200685.1 Nitrospirales bacterium | reverse complement strand
CTACCGCTCTTATGGTAGAACAGCGCGCAACCACTTGGCCCGTCTTTCTACAAGGGAGTCATTGCTCTATCGTGTCTGAGCCAAATAGCGCATCAAACTTTATCCGCGACATCGTGGCCACCGATCACGCAAACGGCAAACACGGCGGTCGAGTGGTCACGCGATTCCCACCTGAGCCCAACGGCTATCTTCATATCGGCCACGCGAAATCGATCTGCCTGAACTTCGGCATCGCGAAGGATACCTCAGATGGCTTGTGCCACCTGCGATTTGACGATACCAATCCGACCACCGAAGATTCTGAATATGTCCAGGCCATTCAAGACGACGTTCGATGGCTAGGGTTCGACTGGCACGGGAAGATGTTTTTTGCCTCGGATTATTTCGCGCAACTGTACGACGTTGCCGTCCGGCTGATTCGTAAGGACAAAGCCTATGTCGATGCCCTCACGGCAGAGGAGATGCGCACCTATCGCGGTACCCTAACTCAGCCGGGAACGAACAGCCCTTCTCGCAGCCATTCTGTCAATGAAAACCTAGACCTCTTTCGACGCATGCGTGACGGGGAATTTCCTGACGGTACCCGCATCCTTCGAGCCAAAATCGACATGTCGTCACCCAATATCAACCTGCGCGACCCGGTCCTCTATCGCATCAGGCATGTGCCACATTATCGAACAGGGAATACCTGGTGTCTGTACCCGTCCTATGACTATGCGCATCCTCTTTCCGATGCGCTTGAGGGAATCACGCACTCCATCTGCACCTTAGAATTTGAAGATCACCGGCCGCTCTACGATTGGGTGGTCGAACAGGCTGAAATGCCGCACCGGCCCCAGCAGATTGAGTTTGCTCGTTTAAATCTGACCTATACCGTTATGAGCAAACGGAGACTGCTTGAGTTGGTCGAAAAGAAACTGGTGAGCGGGTGGGACGACCCACGGCTGCCGACGATCAAAGGTCTGCGTCGACGCGGGTATACCTCAGAGGCGATTCGGGCTTTCTGTGACCATATCGGCGTAGCCAAACGTGAGGGTATCGTCGAAATGCAGCAGCTCGAACACTTTGTTCGCGAAGATCTAAACAAGCGATCGCCGCGAGTAATGGCCGTATTGCGCCCGCTCAAAATCATCCTTACCAATTATCCCGAGGGCCAGTCCGAAGAATTGGAAGCCGTTAACAATCCTGAGGATGCGTCCGCAGGGACGAGGAACGTTCCCTTTTCACGCGTGCTCTATATTGAGCAAGACGATTTCCGGGAAGATCCGCCCAAACAGTTCTTCCGGCTCGCCCCAGGACGCGAAGTCCGGCTCCGCTACGCCTACATCATGAAATGTGTCGGGGTGACCAAAGATCCGCAGACCGGTGAGATCACCGAACTCCAGTGCACCTATGATCCCACAACTAAGAGTGGCGCCTCTCAGGAGCGACGCAAGGTCAAGGCGACAATCCATTGGGTTTCATCGGCTCATGCGGTGAAAGCTGAGGTTCGACTCTATAATCCGCTGTTGGTGACCGATCTGGCAAAGGTGCCACCAGACCACGATTGGACAACCTATCTCAATCCCAACTCACTGGAGCGAATCACAGGCTGCCTGGTCGAGCCCAGTTTGCGGGAGACTGAGCCCGGCACGCGATATCAATTCGAACGCCTGGGATACTTCTGTGCCGATCCTGACTCGGCCTCCGGCATACTGATATTCAACCGCACGGTGTCACTCAAAGACGCCTGGGCGAAGATCGAAAAAACTCAGCCGCCCAAGTAGCGCACCGATACGTTCCCCCGTTTGCCCACACTCACCCAGAATATTCCTCCATCTGGCCCTCTGTCATAGCGTTTCCAAGTTTTACTTTACCGTGGCGCTGGGATTGCTACACTAATCGGAGCATGAGGTGCCGGTATGACGAAGAACCTCGAATCGTATGGAGGATCACATGATAGAGTGTAGAGAATATCCACGAATTCCCGTTGACATGCAGGTGTTCTTCTCCAGCACTAACAAGACAAACATTTGCGAAGGCACCATGTTCGATTTATCTGCCAGAGGGTGCGCCGTTACCAGCATGTCGTCAGTTCAGCCCGGCTCAGCGGTGAGAATTCTCATCAGGGCGACGGATCTGGGTTCGCCCATTACCATCGAGTCCGCTGCGGTTCGTTGGAGTGTGAGCGGGGAATTCGGGGTCGAATTTCTCGGCCTCTCGGAGATCGATCAGCGCCGCCTGCACCGATTGCTGAACGTCTCGACCACGCACCACGTCCCCCAGAGTTGACCGCTGGCCGATCCTCGGATTCAGCGTGGTACAATGCCGGGTATGACCTGCCCACACTGTCGCCAATCCATCACCTGGGAGGGTAACCCCTGGCGCCCCTTCTGCTCTGAACGATGTCAAGTGATTGACCTTGGCGCTTGGGCAACGGAACGGTATCGCCTACCAGGTCCCACCCT
>JBBRRN010000536.1:0-2472 GCA_038200685.1 Nitrospirales bacterium | reverse complement strand
TCGACCTTTGGGTTATGAGCCCAACGAGCTACCGGGCTGCTCCACCCCGCAAACGGATGCTAACAAAGGGCTGAACGGCAAGTCAAGCAACGTCCACACAGCAGAGTTGCTTTCACTCACCTGCAATGCTAAAGCGATACCCATGCGTCTCGTCTTCATGGGCACACCAGATTTTGCATCGGCATCGCTGGAGGCCTTGTTGCGGTCTGACGATTCTGTTGTCGGCATCGTCACTCAACCGGATCGCCCGAAAGGACGGGGGCAAACCCTGACGCCATCGCCGGTAAAAATTTTGGCCCAGCGAGCACAGATTCCTCTCCTGCAACCGCTCAAGATGAAGGATCCCGAATTTCTTCATGCTCTGGCAGGATGGAAACCTGACCTGATTGTGGTCTCGGCGTTCGGGCGTATTTTGCCTCCGGCGATCATCTCGCTTCCACCTCACGGCTGTATCAATGTTCATGGTTCCCTTCTTCCCAAATATCGCGGGGCTGGTCCGATCCAGTGGGCCATCATGAACGGTGAGAAAGAAACAGGAATTACAACGATGCTGATGGATGTAGGGATGGACACCGGCGCCATCTTGCTCCAGGAGGCCACCCCTATTATGCCGGACGATACCGCCGGCACTCTTTCGCCACGCTTGGCTGAGCTCGGAGGCAAACTGTTGGCCGAGTCGATTGTCCGACTCAAGGCCGGCACCCTCGTGCCGCAGCCGCAAGATACTTCACGAGCAACCTTGGCGCCCTTGTTGAAAAAAGAAGATGGGGCGATCGATTGGACCTTGCCTGCCATGGTTCTGGCCAATCGGGTCCGTGGCCTCTCTCCCTGGCCTGGAGCCTATACAACCGTGGCAGGCAGTGACAGCTGGAGGATCTGGAGAGCCCGAGCGCTCCCAGGGCCAGTGACGACGCCTCCGGGTGTGATCGTCGCCATCACACGCGAGGCGATCCATGTTGCAACTGGAGATGGAGTCCTAGCCGTGATGGAATTGCAACCGGCGAATAACCGTCGTATGGCCGTCTCTCAATACTTGGCAGGTCATCCTATTGTTGTTGGATTGCAGTTAGGGAGAGGACTGGCTCTTTCCTAGCACCAGGCCCGTCATTACACAATCTAAGGATCTCCATCTCACACACCTCTATGGCTCCTCACTCTCGATCCTTGTTTACTACCCAGACTGCGCCGTCAGCCCGTGCGACTGCCCTCTCCTTGCTGGTGGAGTCCGACACGAGCGAAGAGGGGGTCGATGTCTTATTAGAGCGCGCCCTCGCGCCATGCTCCTTCGACAGCAGAGAACGGGCCCTCACCGTGGAACTCACCTATGGTGTCTTGCGGCGCCGTGCGACCATCGATTGGCGGCTCGAACCGGTGCTAGACAAGCCCCTGCTTCGCCTTCCCGTCGCCGTGCAAATGGTGCTGAGGCTCGGAGCCTACCAAGTCCTATTTCTGGATCGTATTCCGCAATCTGCCGCAGTCAATGAATCAGTCAATCTGGCCAAGGCCTTTACCGGCACAGTCGGCAGAGACTGGAGTGGGTTCGTCAATGCAGTGTTGCGCGCGCTCTTGCGCCATCCGCCCGAGCCCTGGCCCGACATGAATCTTGATGTGGCACACGCTCTTGCCGTGCGGTACTCGGTCCCAGGTTGGCTCAGTCGTCGATGGGTGGATCGGGTGGGGCCGGCTTCCGCAGAACGTGCCTGCGAGGGGGTCAGCGTGACGCCTCCGCTCACGCTTCGGGTGAACCAGCTCATCACAACCAGGGAGTCGCTTCTCGACACATTTACTCAGGCCGGCACTGCGGCCACGCCGACCAGCGTAAGCCCGTTCGGCATTCTGCTCCAAGAAGGAGGACCTGTGCCTTCGCTCCCCGGGTTTCACGAAGGTGCCTTTTATGTCGAAGATGAAGCCGCGCAATTAATTCCTCTCCTGCTCGACCCTCAGCCTGGCGACATCGTGCTCGATGCCTGCGCAGCGCCGGGAGGGAAATCAACCCATGTGGCTGCCCTGATGCAGAACAAGGGGATCATCTATGCTGTCGATCGGAAAGAGACGCGGCTGAATCTGGCACGAAGTAATTGTCGTCGGCTCAGAGTCCAGATTGTCGTACCGATCGTCGGCGATATTCGACAGCCACGTGAATGGCTTCCTATGATCGAGACAGCAGGGCCTCCCTCCGTGAAGAAGGCCGGAGGGGTCGAACCATCTGTTGATCGGATTTTGGTGGATGCGCCTTGCAGTGGGCTCGGCGTGTTACGGCGACACCCGGAAGCGAAATGGCGGAAAGATGAGCAGGCACTCCCTCGACATCAGGCGCTCCAGTGTCAGATTCTCGAAGGTGTTGCCTCATGCTTGCGGCCTGGCGGGGTGCTAGTCTATAGTACGTGCTCCACAGAACCGGAAGAAAACGAAGACGTCATCGAGCGATTCTGTCGTGCGCATACTGAATTCCGACGTGAATCCGTCGTCTCC
>JBBRRN010000535.1:0-2494 GCA_038200685.1 Nitrospirales bacterium | reverse complement strand
TGACGCACCCATCCGTGCTCTGTTTTCGGGCGACACGATCATTCATCCGGCTTATTGGGGCGATCAAGCGCTCGTCCGATCCTGGTGTCGCTTGGCCGGAGCTTTAGAGGCTCGAGCAAAGGAGGAGCCGTTATACTGGTTTTTAATTTCGAAGGGCTATCGGACCTATCGATATCTTCCTCTTTTCTTCAGACGCTTCTTCCCGAACTACCAGTCGCCCACTCCGTTATTCGAGCAAAAGTTGATGTGGGTGCTTGGCGAATTGAAATATCCCGTCGCGTTCAACCCGCTTACAGGATTGGTTGAGCACGATGAAACTCACGACAGCCTGAAGCCAGCTCTCGACAAGACTCCGAAACGATTACGTAATCCCCATGTTTCCTTTTTTGTGGAAACTAATCCTCTCTATGCGAAGGGAGCAGAGCTTCTCTGCGTAGCAGAGCTATCTATCGAAAATATGCGATCTAGAGCAAAGAGAGAGTTTGAATTCGGACTCACCCAAGGCGATGCGGCGGTGCCGCATGTTTAATGCTTTGTCGTACCGCATCTTTAGCAATCTTTGGTTCGCCTTGGGGTCAAAGGCTACTTTTCGTTTCCGGCGTGCAATCGATAGGCCAGAGGATGCGCAGCAAGCGATTCTTACACGACTCCTGAAGGCTAACCGTTATTCCAAATATGGAAGGCGCTACCGCTTTGATCAGATCCGATCGATTCAGGAGTTTCAACGCCAAGTACCGATTGTGACTTACGACGATCTTCGAAGCGAAATTGAGGCGATCAAAAGCGGGGAATCGAATGTATTGACGGTTGAACCTGTCTTAATAATGGAAAAGACGACGGGTTCTATGGGTCCGACTAAATACATCCCTTATACGGGCCAGTTGCGAAGAGAGTTCCAATTGGCTTTGGCTCCTTGGATGGCGGACCTCTATGGGAAGCGCCCAAAAATGAAAGACGGCGGCGCTTACTGGGCGATCAGTCCTGCGGTCGATGATCGCGAGGTAACAATGGGTGGGCTCCCAATAGGTTTTGAGACCGACATCGATTATTTTTGTCGTTCGAGTCGTCTCTGTTTGAAATCGTTGTTGCCCGTACCTTCCATCATTTCCCGTATCGGCGATGTGCAAGCCAATCGTTATGTGACTTTACGATTTCTTTTAGAGCATCGGGAACTACGTTTTATCTCCATCTGGAATCCCAGCTTCTTAACGTTGATGATCGAAAACCTACCTCCAATTACCGAACGGTTGATAGAAGATATTCGCCAAGGTTCACTCACCTCTCCAATGCCTCTAAATCCCGATATCCACAAAAAGTTGCAGCTCTTACTTAAACCGAATCCGTCCCGAGCGAAGGAATTGGCCGATCTATTGCAACGCTCTGGCTATCTTGTGCCCCGAGAGATCTGGCCTTCGCTTTCTGTCATCAGTTGCTGGGCGTCGGCTTCGGCGAAACAAGTGCTTGCCGACATGGAACGACACTTTTCAGGCGTGGAAATTCAGCCTAAAGGATTGTTGGCCACGGAAGGAGTGGTTTCAATTCCTATGACAGGGCACAGTGGGAGTGTCCTGGCCATTACATCCCATTTCCTGGAATTTATTGATGAAGAAGCGAAAGCCGAGACTCCACTGTTGGCCCATCAGTTGAAAAAGGGCAAAACGTATGAAGTTCTCATCACAACGGGCGGCGGACTTTATAGGTATGCGCTCGGGGATCGAATTACTGTAAGTGGCTTTTTAGGAAAGACGCCGCTTGTGGAGTTTTTTGGCAAATCTGGAAATATAACGGACCTTTGCGGCGAAAAGCTTCATGAGGTCTTTGTCTCCAGTGTTCTTGGAAATGTCTTTGCTCGACATCGTTTGAAAACTCGATTTGTCCTCATCGCTCCAAATGTCGAACGACCGCCGCATTACACGATCTTTATTGAGACGGACGTTCCATCAGATGAAATCCTATTGGTTTGCGACGATGTAGAAATCGAGTTGCTTGGCAGTCACCATTACGCTTACTGCCGCAGGTTAGGCCAGCTTGGGCCTCTTCAAGTATTTCGGATTGCAGCTAATGGAGCGCAAGATTACATACGTCGCTACTCGGTGGCAGGGCAACGTATGGGTTCGATCAAGCCAGCAGTCCTAAGCCGTCACGGGGATTGGTCTCAATGGTTTAAGGGCAAGTTCGTTGACCGCATTGCGCTGGAGGTTGGTTGAGAAGCATCGTCTATGAACCCGGCACTCAGTCCGCCGACTCTGCACTCCGGGATCTTTTTGCCGGTAATGCCATGGAAGGGCCGATCTCAATCTCGTTCCAACGGGAGCCGAGCTATTTTCATGCGTGCCAGTCGCAAGCACCATCTGTCCAAGTGTGTACTGCTCGAGACCAGAAGACGGGCGAGATCGTTGGGATGGGTACGAGAGCAGTGCGTGATGGTTTTCTTAACGGTAGCCCGACGTCTATTGGCTACCTAGGAGACCTACGCCTGGATGTCCGATACCGG
>JBBRRN010000534.1:0-2507 GCA_038200685.1 Nitrospirales bacterium | reverse complement strand
TGCCTGTTTGGGTTGCATTGCTGGATTAGCCGTCCAGTAGGCGCTGAGAATGTCATCGTGAGCGTTCGGTGCAAATTGTTCATGAGGGGCAAACACAAAGAACAGCTCGGCGGAACACACTTTCTTCCGGCCTACCTCCGCAAAGCAATCGGCCGTCGCATAGGTTGCGCGATTTTGCGTGATCTTCGCATGAAGAATAATCTCTTGATCAGGCTTCACCCAATCGCGAAAACTGGCCCCATTGATCTTACCTAGCATGGCCCGTCCCGGATGGGTGCCCTCCGCATCAAGGCATCTTCCGGCTGCCTGCGCCATCATTTCAGTCAAGAGGACTCCAGGGACGACCGGAAATCCTGGGAAGTGGTCGCGAAAGAGTTCCTCGTGAGCAGGCAACGTCTTTGAGGCTTTGATCTGCTTGCCCGGCTCCAACTCAAGAATCTTGTCGACAAGTATGAATCTCATGTCCGATCAGAACCCAGTTTCCTTATCAACAAAGCAAGGACCATTTACCAGGCTCCTAGGTGAGCTTTCCGCTCCGTCGCATGACATCCAGAATATCGCCAACCTTTTTGATCCCTTGAACATCATCATCCGTCAACACGATGCCAAAGTCAGTATCCAGGCTAGCCATCAGGGTCAAGACACCTAGCGAGTCCCAGGCCGAGATAGCATCGCGAAGCGTGTCAGGAGTCAACTGCTCAGGGGATATTTCAAACAGTTTTGCAATCCACTCGACCCCGTCACGTTGCGTCATACGACTCTTCCCCCTCTCAATTGCTCTATTGAGCTGAGCATCCACCATCCACCACCAGATTGGTGCCGGTAATCCATTTACTCTCAGGCGAAAGTAGGAACGCGGCTGCGCGTGCGACATCCTCCGGGCTGCCGAACCCCAAAGGATGTGTGTCTTCAAGGGCTTGGACTTGCTGCGCCGTCAGTCCAGAGAACGCTTTCTCTGTCATTCCTGTCCGGACGATACCGGGAGAGAGCACGTTGACACGAATGTTCCGTCGAGCCAGCTCGATGGCCATGGCTCGCGCGGCAGCTGTCACTGCCCCTTTGCTTCCACTGTATGCGATTTGGCCTGGTTTGCCGATGAGGCCATAGATCGCCGAGATGAACAGAATGGAACCGCCGTCTTCATTCAGAATATCTCGCCGAGTGACTGCCCGCGCCAACTCCATTCCCCCCAGATAATTTACTTGTATCATCGCTTGGAGTTTCTCTGGACTGGTGGCACTCAACGGCAACGTTTCCACAGTTCCTGCCGCATGGCACAAGCCGTACAACCGTCCGAATGCCGGCACTGTGTCCTTGATCGCCTGCATGATGTCGGTCTGCCGACTCAAATCCAGTTCAAGGATTCGGCAAGCCGGGGCGTTGCCCTGACGCGCCGTTTCTTCCAATCGCTCCCGATCGCGACCGATTAAGACGAGGCCTGCGCCTTGTCGAGCAAGATAGACGGCCACTGCTCGTCCGATGCCGGAAGAGGCGCCGGACACCACGATAATTTTCCCATGAAAGACCTTCTCACCTTCACCGCTCACGCCGACACCTCTGTGCTGTTGTCCAGTTCGACTGAATCCAATATAGCCGTGGGGTCCAAGTCGACAAGCGCTGATCCCCAGGATAATCCCACGCCGTAACCTAAGAGCATCAAGCGCAGAGGCCGATCATGCGGCCTGATGAGCTTTCCTTGGGTCAGGGTCAAGGGAATCGAGGCTCCACCTGTGTTTCCAAAATTTTTGAGAATGATGGGGACTTTCTCAAGAGGGAGCGATTGCTTTGCGCAGAGGTGCTTCATGATGAATTGATTCGATTGATGGAAAATGAAGTAGTCGATGTCGTTCGAAGACATTTCTGCGCCCGCCAAGGTTTCATCGATCAACGCCGGCACCCGCTTGATGGTGAAGTTGAAGATGAGCGCGCCATTCATGCGCACACAATGTTTGCGCGGGTCTGAGCCGAAGCGGTCTCGAAAGCCTCCGGACTCGATGATCATGGTGTTGTATCCGCTACCGTCCGAATGGAGGGCGTAATGCCAATCGACCGTTGAGCCTGAATGAACGGCCTCCAGCGCCGTAGCTGAGCCGGCATCTCCGAACAGCAGAGAGACCGACCGGTCCGCCTTGTCCGAAAACCGGGTTGGGGTCTCCCCATGCAACACGAGGGCACGGCGTACGCCATCGCCTTGAAGCATCATAGCCGCGAGCCACATGCCGTACGGATAGCCGGAACAGCCCAGACCCACGTCGAATGCGGCACAGTGATCGGCCAGTCCCAAGCGGTGGTGGACGACACAGGCTGTGGAGGGTAAGAAATAGTCCGGTGTTTGAGTCACCAGAATCAAGGCATCGATTGAATTCGGTTTCCAGCCCAGTCTATCCAAGACCCGTTGTGCGGCAACAACGCAGAGATCGCTGCTGCAGACAGCGTCTCCAGCTAGCCGTCTGGAGGTGACGCCTGCCATTCCTGTCACCTTACGAATTTCCTCGTCGCTAAACTCG
>JBBRRN010000533.1:0-2539 GCA_038200685.1 Nitrospirales bacterium | reverse complement strand
TGACGAGTCTCATCGATGAAACCTATTAACGCGGACGAGCAAGTGAATCCCCCTGATCCACTCATAGAACCCCTGGCACCCATGCCATTACCCACGCGCGGATTCCTCAGCCTGAGCACAAAGTTCGTGTTATTTTTCAGCCTCATTCTCATCATCGCCTGTTCAACATTGAGCTGGTACTACGTCATAGAAAGACGAGAGGCGATGACCAACAACCTTCGGCAACTGGGAACAATTCTCCTCACGAGTGTGGTGGACAATGCCGGGTTCCGGTATGCGGGTCTCATGGCGGAAGATCGTGCCACGCTCCAACAGTTCATCGACAGCCTCGTGGCTGTCCAAGATGTGGTCTATGTGGTCATTACCCGCTCAGACGGAACCGTGCTCGCCCAATACTCGAAGGGAACACGTCAATCCTCCTCCAGCCTTATGCGATCCGCGAGTTACCCTCTCTACCCGGACAGTCAGATTGCGAAACAGCTCTTCACATCATCGGATACCGCTCCTCAGATCACACGCCTGCCCATCGCAGACATATTCGACGATCGATTGGCATGGGAAGAACAGGTGTACGATTTTGCCATGCCGGTGCTGCGAACAGAAAAAGGGAGCACCGCGCTGCCTTCCTTCTCTCTTCAGCAGGAGGAAGGACGCACCCACGCATCCCAGACACGGCCGACACGCGTGTCTGGTGTCGTCCAAATAGGATTGACCAATGCACCCCAGCAATACGAACTCGCCGCGATGATCAGCAATATTTTCGTCTTTACCGCCATCATCATCGGCGCAAGCGCGTTCGGCGCCTACCTGCTCTCCCTCCGTATCACGAAGCCGCTGAGGAGCCTTGCGGGTGTGGCTCAACAAGTCGCCGAGGGCCACTCGCCTATGGCCCTCATCCCTTCCACCAACGACGAAATCGGCCAGCTGACGAGCACCTTTAATCTGATGACCGAGTCATTGGCAGAAAGGAAGCTCGCCCTTACAATGAACATGGCCATCATCAAGCACCAAGTCGGTCAATTGACCACGTTACATCAAGTGAGTGCAGCCATCGCTAGAACCCTAGACCTAAACCAGATTCTCGACACTGTCCTACAGCTCCTAAGCGCAAATACGGGTTTTGTGCGGATGTTTGTCATGCTGCGGCATCGCGAACGAAACACGGCATATGTGGCCAAGATCACAGGAGTTTCGCCGGACATTGCGGAGGCAGCTCGCCATATTGAAACACCGATCCAGAACGACGGCAGCCTCCTCGCCGACCTGCTGATTCATGGAAAGCCCTTGCTCATTCCAAACCTTGAGGCCGTGGCCGATCGCATACAAGCACCTATCCTTGAGCTGGCTCGTCGCGCCGGAACGACGTCGTTTGTTATAGTGCCGCTCCAAAGTCAGAACCAGATTCTTGGATACCTCGCTACAGACCGGGGCGCGCAACTTTGCACGGAAGAGGATGTCCATACGCTCATAACGATTGCCGGCCATGTGGCTGCAGCCATCGATAACGCCAGGGCCTATGCCGATCTCGAAGAACTCACGGAGCACCTCGAACAGCGTATTGCAGAACGCACGCGGGAATTGTCCATCGCTAATGAACAACTCCAGAAACACGATCGGCGGCGGTCGCAGTTCCTCTCTGTCGCGTCGCATGAGCTGCGTACTCCCATGACCGTGATTCGCAGCTTTGCAGACAATATGCGCGACGGTATTGCAGGACCGGTGACCGAACAACAAATGACTTACCTCACTCGCATTGGATATAACTTGAGTCGGCTCACCAGAATCATCAATCAATTGCTCGATTGGTCCAGCCTTGACTCTAAAAATGAGGTGCTCCGCCTCACACCGGTGTGCGTCGAAACCACGGCTCTCCTAGTCGCCGACAGTTTACGCACCATCGCGACTGAAAAGACGGTGACACTCGAGATCGTGCATGCCGATACGCTTCCAGCAGTCCAGGGGGACTGCGATAAACTGGAACAGATTCTCTGGAATCTTATCGGCAATGCGATCAAGTTCACGCCGCCAGGCGGCCGTATCAGCGTCGATTTCAAGGCGACCCCAGAAGGCTTTGTCCAAACCTGTGTCGCCGATACCGGCTGTGGGATTGAGCCAGGCCATCTTGGAAAGCTCTTCCAAGAGTTTTCCAAGGTGCCGTCTGCACTCCCTACCGCTCAGGGGGCTCAGCTTGGCCTCTTCATTACAAAAAGCCTGGTGACGATGCATCGAGGAACCATCTGGGTAGAAAGTACGCCCGGAACCGACACTCGTTTTTATTTCACCGTGCCCGTCGTATCTTCGCGGGAAGGCTCACCGCAACCGACCACGCAGTGAAATGCGGAGCGATTGAGGAGAGTGTATTTTCCTATGTGTATGATCTACAATCTCACGGGTACTCCCCCTGTTCCACACAGACGATGCGCGCCAAAATCTTAATCGTCGACGACAACCGCGATATCCTTCTCGGACTCGAGAATCGTATTGCCTCGATGGGGCACGAGCCTGTCACAGCTGAGAACGGCAAGGACGCGCTACGTCT
>JBBRRN010000532.1:0-2546 GCA_038200685.1 Nitrospirales bacterium | reverse complement strand
TACCGTCCATACTTCATCCGATATATCGTGTCTGCGATGCGATGCGTTCATGCCCAACCTCCTTCGGTTGGGCATGATTCTACATCATTTCACATCTCGTGACGACAGTATCTAGGAGTCCGTGTCACTTAGCCTTCAGCGCGCGCAATTCGCACAATTTTTGTTGCGATATCTTCTGGCGAGAGGACAAAATCGATGCACCCACTGGCGATTGCGCTCTCCGGCATGTCCGGCTGACTCGCCGTACTCAGCTTCTGCGCGATAGTAATACCCCCTATTTCTTTGATGTCGCACAGTGCGGCCGCCCCGTCGCCATCATAGCCAGAGACGATTACGGCAATCAGCTTGCCGTTCCAATGACGAGTGAGTGAACATAAGAACACCGTGATGACATCCGGCCAGCCGCGGGGCTTCGATATCGGCTTGAGATGAAACTCTCCATTCAGGATATGTAAGTCACGATTTTCCGGGATGATAAAGACCCGGTTCGGTTCGACGAACAATTTTTCCGTGATGAGAGTCACCGGCATCGTGGTGAAGCGAGGAAGAACTTCATGGAGGTGGGTAGGCATGCGGGTGATGTGATTCACGATCACGATCGCGACGCCCATATCAGCCGGAAGATTTTGCAATAACCGAATATAGGCATCGAGGCCGCCGGCCGAACCTCCGACGCACACAATAGGAAAATTTCTTACTACGGGGCCATCTTTGACCGGCATCTCTATCACCTGTTCCATCGCCGATTTCGATATTCAAGGGACATGCTTTGAGGTCAGACAGGAGTATAGACGTATTCGGGAGTACTGCGGAAATAAAGAAACCATTTCGCGTACGCAGCGCGTGGCGGCTCTTGCCGCAAGCCTGCTCATTGGCATCCCCCATTTTGTCTCCGGAGTGCGTGCCTTAGAGCAGTGCCTTCCAAATGGCGTAGGTGTATGCCGATGGGGGGTATTACAGTGTTAAGAAGAGCGGCAAACCTGGCCTAACTCGACTGACCAGCAACAAAGTAAACTAACTTACCCACCATGCTCCTGGTGCGGCAGGAGAAGAGAATTGCCCAATCATCAAGGACTTGAGCAACCCCCCACCAATACAATCCCGCCTTCGGCACCAGCAAAACGCTAAACGCCGCTATGATCTATGCGATTCAGCGTTCCAGACCTCCAGAAAGTGTAGTTGTCTACAGTTTTTGGAGGTTTTATGTCTACAGTTTTTCTCCATCCTAAGCGCAACACCTACTACCATCGCGCACAGATTCCCAAAAAACTTCGACGCCACTTCAGAGGCCGTGTAGAGTTGTGGCGAAGCCTCAAGACAGAAGACAAGGATGAGGCCAAGCTGAAGTCCTTGCAGTGGGACACTCGCGCCCAGAGAGTTTTTCTCACCCTCAAGAAACACGGAGCCACGATGAACCCAGCGGAGATTGACGCCCTGATCGAACGATGGCTGGATGCAGAGTTGGAGGTAGGTGAAGGCCACCGGGCTACTCATCCCGTTACCGGCGAATGGCTCGATGATACCGCCATGATCCGGGTTTCTCAGATGGAAGACCTCTACGAGGACTTGGGCCGCTGCAACTATCACCGTGTGGAACAGGACGCGGATGAGATCCTGAAGGCCGCAGGTCTACCACTACTCGACCATGATTCTGTGGAGTTCAAGAAGCTCTGTCGAAGGCTGCTCCTGGCGAAGATGGACCTGCTGAACATCGAGACAGATCGATGAAGAGGGAACTACAAGGATCGTGAGGTGCGTACCCGCCCTCCTTCCCCTACGGTTCCTCCTCCAGTGAAGAAGAGCCCCTTGTTCTCTGTCATTGCCAAGAAGTACCTGGCAGAGAATCCACGGGCACGACGAACCGCAGACCAAGTGCGGGTGGAGTTGGACAAGTTTCTGAAGGCCATCGGAGGGGATCGACCCATTGCCAGCATCACGAAGAACGAAGGGCGAACGTATAAGAAACACCTGATACAGGATCGCGGGGTCTCGCTCGCCACGGTCGCAAAGCATCTACATACGTTGTCTGGCCTGTTTACGTGGGCTGAGAAGCAGGGGTTCATGAATGAGGGCGCTCCCAATCCCGTCAAGGGGCTGGCACCCAGTAAAACAGAGAGCGAGAAAAACGCCACAGACATTCGACCATTCACCGACGAGGAGTTGTTGTGCGTGTTCTCTTCGACAAACTTTCTCAAACAGAAGGCTACACGTCCAGATCGCTACTGGATTTCCCTCCTCTGCCTATTCCAACTCTGTCGCCGTGAGGAGGCCGCACAACTGGCGCTCGCAGACCTTGGAGAACAGGACGGCATTCCGTTTATCGTCATTACGGACCTTGGGGAAGACCAGTCTCTCAAGAATAAGGGCAGCAAACGTAAGATGCCGATACACTCCAGCTTGGTGTCTTTGGGGTTCCTGGACTATGTGCGGGGCCTCAGGGACCAAGGACAGACACGCCTCTTTCCTCAACTCCAGCTGCGGGCAAACGGCTACTCCGATGCAGTCGGAAAGTTCTTCGCTCGACACTTGGATAAGTTGAAACTCTC
>JBBRRN010000531.1:0-2554 GCA_038200685.1 Nitrospirales bacterium | reverse complement strand
CTCGATTCGTCCCGATCTCGCTTCCCCATTGTTGCCCTATGACGTATCACGCGGGGCTGCTTGAAGGTCACGGACTCGCCCGGAATGGGTCGGTGAGCGGGTGGCGTTTCTCCGGCGATGGGCCGCTGCGGGGTAGCAAACCTGTCCGATAACGATCAGCGTGCCGCAGCACCCTCTCTTCGTGGCTGCGGTGACCTTGCGTGGGGTCCGAGGCCAGGAGTATGGCGTGGGAGCGGTGACCGTCCCAAGCGTAAAACCATGTCTGTCGAGGTGGCGACGGTCTCCAATATGTGGGAGATTGCGGCCATTGTGGAAGTCCTCGAACGGAAGGGCTGTGCAAGAAGCAGCAACTATACGACACCCTCACAGGTTCCGCCGTAAGAATGAAACCATCTTCCTATGGTTCGATTCCGTTGGCGTGAGGTATGAGAAGATTTACGACCTTCAGTCAATTCGAAGCGCGCAGGGGATCAGCTCCAAGATAAGTGGGTGTAGATTTTACCTAGATACCTAACCAGTATCGCTGATGGGATCAGAATCGTGAAGATTAGGACAATGAATGCACCTAAAAATATCATGTGCACTCCAGTGAAGGAGAAAGTCGTGGCGGCCGCCACCCCTCGTGCTACTCAAACGTCACTCACTCAACCGGACACCGGACGTGAGGAATCGGAGATATGCCACGTGAGCTACGGATAATATCGTCGTAACCCAACAAGTGCCCGGCACCTTTCGGAGTCGATCTTTCTTAAATCTCGCGCTGCGTCCATAGGTCTTTCGCAATGTTTGGATCATCGGTTCCAGTAGACATCGCGTCTGCTACAGCCTGTCTTCACTTTACTGCACCCATGCAACCGGGCATACGAGAAAAGTCCCTAGTCGTGGGTCGCACGTTAACCGTGAGACCGCTTGACCGCACCGCATCCCCGGAACATGCGGCCTGCTGGCAATGGGACTAACTCGATTAATGTCTGGAGGCCCGATTGATCAGGCAGAGTTCGAGCACCACACAATCAATACGACCCAAACGTGCTCAGCTGAAGTTGCATCCACCGAATTAGGCTCAAATTGAGAGTCCCACTCGGATTCTCGTAGTACATCGAGGTGCCCCTTGTTCGTTGCGATCCAGCCTTCGTATCCATTTTCGCAGGCTCCGACGACCTCAACCTTAGCCGGTTGTCGTTTACCTAACAAAACATTAAATAGAGTTGCAACCGTTAGCAGGACGTCGCCCTTTCCTATGATCAAAGAGTTCAGCAGCCATCGTCCACAAAAGGGGATAAAAAGACAGCGCATACCCTTTATACTTTAATCTCGGATCTGTGCAGGACTGTAAAAATTTACGAAGAGTCGAAAGCCTCCCCATAAAAAATGAGCGCGGCAATTTGCGCATTTTAGACACAATCGAGAAGGAGGATCGGTCACGGGTGCAGAAGGGGTAAGCCGCCAGAATAAGTGGCCGTCAACACATTGAGGACCAACTTGCAAAAAGGTGTCACTGCCTGATCTCTTTTTCAAAGCCCGGCAGGAACGCCTTGAAAAAGGCGTTGGTGATCAAATTGACCACGGTCTGCCAGGTGCTGGAGCGGGGATTCTCTAGGGGGCCTGAGACATCAGTCCGGGTGGCGACTTCATCCCGGGGGGTGTTTTCCAGCAGCTTGGCCACGCCTCCTATTAAACCTTCATAGAGCTTGTGAAACAGGGTTTTCTCGCTGTCTTGCCGGGCATCGTACACCTTCATGTCTTTGAAGAGGGGCTTAATGTACCCTTCCACGTGGTCATTTTTGACTGTCAGTTCGGAGTACAGCGAAAACAAACCGGTGGTCACGTCAAAGTTGCCATACGCCCGCAACAGGTCGTTCATCGCGCGCATCTTCGTGCGTTCGATCTTGATGGCCAGATCGAAATCTGGTGATTTCTTCTCGGGTCGAAATGTTCCGCTGATCACCGTGTCTCCGGTCCCCATGAACGCGCCGGTGAGCCGGACGAGGGCGCGGCCTTCGCTGAGATGGTTGCTGATGTTCTCGAGATGCAATGCCCCATTGCTTACAAACACGCGGTAGGGCGGCTTGGCCGCTTCGTTGATAAAGCCGAATTCGCTGTGTGTGAGTTGTCCCTGATCGATCCGAATGAGTGTAACCGGCTGATTCTGCAGCTTCTTAGCGGTCTTCAGTGCCGTGTGGCCCACCTGGGTTTCCTTGGCCGCCGTCTGGGCGGTATGGACGTAATCCACCCGGACATTCTCGATGGTCACCCTTTTCAAGTTGGCGTGGGTCTCCCCTTCGGCGGAGTATTCAAGCTGTCCCTCGGCTGAGAGAACCCCGCCGCGTATGCGCACATTGTAGCGTGTCGTGACAGGGAGAAGCGGCTCGAGCGCCACGTGCTCCAAGGCCAGATCCGCCTTGATCCCCGCATGTGGCTCGGCAAGAAAATTTGCATGCCCCTGCATCTGAATCCGTCCGGACTCAAAGATGTGGCCATCCAGGGTCAGATCGGACGGGTATGCATCATTGGGGGACTGAATATTCCGAATGTTCCCGGCCAGAAGGTTGAG
>JBBRRN010000530.1:0-2563 GCA_038200685.1 Nitrospirales bacterium | reverse complement strand
GATCTCGATCTCGCGCAGCAGATTCGACAGATGGCGAAGAGCCGCCCAACGATCATGGCAGGTCGTACAACCATTAAACAGTTTGCGGCCATTGCTAAAAGGTCAGTCCTCTTTGTAGGAAGCGATAGCGGCGCGATGCACATTGCTGCAGCAGTGGGTACTTCCGTCGTCGCGTTGTTCGGCCCGTCGAATCCTCGCGAGTGGGGCCCTCGTGGTGGTCCTGCGGAGATACTCTATAAGGAGATCGATTGCCGTATCTGCTTTCATCCGACTTGTACGAGAGGCGAAGAAAATTGCATGAGGCGCATTTCAGTTGAGGAGGTCATTGCTGCAGCTCAGAAGCTTCTTCTTGCCGTGAAGGGTATGGGGTAACAAGCTGCCGCTCTTGCGATTCAAGATTTCGTCTTTCGTCCGACGAAATAGGCATATAGTATCTGGCCATTATCGTATGGTTCGAGATGGAGTGTGGGTGTCCTTGCCATCAGATATACGCCATGAACCATAGGCTTTTATCCCCAACGAGATCCGCTTCACGAGGAACGCGCTTTCGTGGCAAACCGTCATGAGTAATGTGGGCCAAAGTACCGTAGTTCACGGTGAAGAGTGAGCTACGGTATTTTTATGCTTGACAGAAGAGGTTCATGTGTTCATGTTATGAACGGTTGGCCAAATTATCTGTATAATTCATGGATTTACAAAGACAACGAGACCTTCTGCTCCTCAGCGAACTCGATCGAGATGGAGGGGCCACTCAGCGTAGGCTTGCCACCAAACTCGGTGTCGCGCTGGGCCTGACCAATCTCTATCTCAAGCGTCTGGCCCGCAAGGGCTACATCAAGGTCACGACCATTCCGCGTAGTCGAATCAGGTATCTACTGACGCCCCAGGGCTTTACGGAAAAGTCACGGCTGACCTATCTCTACATGCAGTACTCTCTCTCGCAGTACCGTGACATGCGTACTCGGTTAAAAGAAATGATGTCGACGTTTGATAGTGCTCATGGCCAACGGGTGGTGATTTATGGGACGACCGAGTTGGCCGAATTGGCTTATCTGTCGCTTCGAGAAATGAATATCGACTGTGTGGGATTCATAGATGAAAGCTCGCGTGAGTCATTTCTTTCTTGCCCGGTTTCTTCGCCGGAAAGGATCGCCGGCTGGCATTTTGATCAGGTGTTGATTACTGATCTCGATCATGCGGCAGCGGTTGAAGAACAGTTGGTCCAGTCGGGCGTGCCACGGGAAAAGGTTCTGAGACTCGGCCTGCCCGAATAAGGCCCGCGCTTCTACGCGTGGTCGATATTGTCTGTGGTGCGTCCGATGTACATCTGTAAGTGAAAGGGCGGAGCTGTGTCCACAGGGCGCAAAACAAGTGGAACTTGTCCGACCTGAGAGATGGATGTGGGAGCGTGACGAACGGACTACTTTGGGTCTATCTCTCGGTAAGCCGCAAATGAACAAGCCTGACCACCTGAGCCACGTAAATGAGGTAGACCAAACTCGAAGATGGTATGCCCTTCGGACGCGATCTCGTCACGAAAAGCTTGTGCGAGAACAGCTCGCCAATCAGGGTATCGAGCCGCTATTGCCCACGGTCAAGCGCCTGAGTCAATGGAAGGATCGAAAGAAAGAAATCGAAGTCCCGCTTTTTTCAGGGTATTGCTTTGTCCGCTTTGCATCGGAGCAAAAGCTGCCGGTGCTCAAGACGATCGGTGTGGTCGATATTGTTGGGGCAAGTCATTGCCCGGAAGCGATTCCAGACGAGGAGATTGCGGCGATCAAGACCCTGATGACCAGCGTGCTGCCGTACGACCCGCACCCGTATTTGCACGAAGGCATGCAAGTGGAAGTGGTCCGAGGCCCGATGCAAGGAGTTCGCGGGATTCTCCTACGCAAAGAAAAACGGCATCGATTAGTGATTGGGGTCCGTCTCATTCAGCAAGCCGCAGCAGTCGAAATTGATATCAGCGACATTGCACCCATTCAGTGAGAGACGAAATAGGGAAGGTGGCAGGGGATATATGTATGGCATGCTGAATGAAGTAGGGGTGACCAATAACTGTTTCGTTGCTAGATTTTGCCTCACGCCATGAACTGCTTCACAGGAAGACTGTGGCTGCCATGGAGCAGATGTTTCAGTATCAGGGCTTCCTCGTCTTTCAGAGATAAGCAAGCACGAGGAGCGAAGGACTTCTTGTCGGCAGATTCGCCTGTGACCTCAAGGCACGATGTGTGGACAGTCAGAGAGGTTCCTTTGAGCAGAAAAATTACTGGCGATTTTGTCAATCACGCAATTTGTAGAGCCGCCGCGAGTGGGAAAAGATTGTTCGAAAGAGCTTGATTATCCGGCGATCTGCAAACCCATCAGTTCTTCCTCATGGTTTCTCCGGTGGCGAGTTGGCGTGGTTTTTTTTGTATGGTGACGAGCAGTAATGTGTTGTTCCTATTCAATCTCTGTGTCCCGTATGGTGCGGAGGGATTATCAGCAACCGCTTGATTGGAGTTGGGAGGAGTCGTGGCACAATGTCCAAATGCCTCCTAATATGGCCAAAGAACAGAGAGTT
>JBBRRN010000529.1:0-2563 GCA_038200685.1 Nitrospirales bacterium | reverse complement strand
TGAGCTAGCCCCCCCACTCGACCTATATTCAATCAGTGCGGCGAACGTCTACCGCGTCACACATTATACACAACCGTTTCTTGCGTCTCTACCCGAAACAGGTTGAGGTTGAGAAAGTAGAATGTTTTTTTTGCCTCACCTCAGTCTTGGCCTCATCCTGTCTGCGCGTAGGACTATGACGGGCTGATGATCGAGTCACCTTCCGGCTTTCCAGCCTCGATGAATACGCGCCGGCCTTCAACCCGCAAACGTCCCTCGGCAAACAGCTGGACTGCCCGCGGATAGATGTTATGTTCTTGTACAAGAATCCGAGCGGCCAGTGTGTCGGGCGTATCGTCATCGAGAACCGGCACCGCCGCTTGAAGAATGATCGGCCCTTCATCCACGCCTTCCGTCACAAAGTGGACTGTGCATCCGGCAAGTTTGCAGCCCCACTCGATCGCTTTCTTCTGCACATCCAGCCCTGGAAATGACGGCAACAGGGACGGATGAATGTTCATCATGTGATTGGCAAAAGCCTCCACGAGGACTTTAGTCACAATCTTCATGTACCCTGCCAGCAATACCAATTCCACATCGTGCTGCCGAAGCATGTCGAGGAGCTCGCCATCGTATGCTTCGCGACTATCGGGTCTACCTGCATAGGGCTTGGGATCGACGAAGAGTTCGGGAAGTCTGTGTCGGCGGGCGCGCTCTAAGGCCGGGGCGTCTTTCTTGTTGCTGATGACGGCCACGATCTTCGCCTGCACCGTCCCAGCTTCGATCGCATCGATGACCGCCTGAAGATTCGACCCGCGTCCGGATGCCAAGACGGCCACTCGTAGCGCATCCGTCCGTTTAATCGACATACTCCACCAGTGGTTCGGTGCCGGTCGATGGCACGATAGTTCCGATCTGACAAGCTGGATCACCCAAGGATGTGGCGCGTGCGATAACAGACTGGGCGGCTGACGCCGGCACCACGAGAATCAAGCCGATTCCCATGTTGAAGACACGATACATCTCCTCGCGCTCAACTTGCCCAAGTCGGGCAATCGCTTGGAAAATAGGCGGCACAGACCAGGCACTTCGTTTCACCTGTGCTCCTACGCCGGAGGGAAACACTCGCGGGAGATTTTCAGTTATGCCGCCGCCGGTGATATGGGCGATGCCGTTGATGGGAAATTCCTGGATCAATGTGAGAACCTGTTTGGCATAAATCCTGGTCGGTGTCAGCAATACATCCCCAAGCGGCTGATCGAACTCAGGTAGGCGGCTGGTCACGGTGAGTTGTGCCTGATCCAACAAGACGCGGCGCGCCAGCGAATAGCCGTTGCTATGAAGACCGGTCGAAGCCAGTCCAATCACGGCATCGCCCGGCGCGATGCTGCGGCCATCGACGATCTTCGGTCGATCCACCACTCCGACGGCGAACCCTGCCAGGTCATACTCGCCCTCCGCATAGAAAGAAGGCATCTCGGCGGTTTCTCCACCGATCAAGGCGCAGCCGGCTTGGCGACAGCCTTCGGCAATTCCCTTGAGCACGGACTCCGCCTTGGGGACGGCAAGCTTCCCCGTTGCGAAATAATCCAAGAAGAACAGCGGCTCGGCCCCACTGACGACGATGTCATTGACACACATGGCTACCAGATCGATTCCGACGGTATCGTGGCGATCCGTAAGGAAGGCGATCTTCAGCTTCGTGCCGACTCCATCGGTGCCGGAGACCAGGACCGGTTCAGCATAGCGATGGGCCTGAAGTTTAAACAATCCGCCGAACCCGCCAAGGTTCGTGAGGACTTCCGGACGGAACGTGGATCGCACCAGCGGTGAAATACGGTCGACAAACTCGTCGCCCGCATCGATATCGACCCCGGCATCTCGATAGGTGGTCATAGGGTGGGCATCTTAGCGGAGCGCTGGCAGATCGGTCAACGAAGAGGAACAAAATAGCTTTTTCTTGCAAACTCGCAGTTGTTACGTATCATTCAGTAATTGCACCACACGGCGATATCGCTCCTTCATAGCAGACGACTCTAGAGGGCAGGGGGTTCTGGCTTCTTGGCAGGCACGTGAGCTGTACCACACTAACCGACATCTCGTCATGGCAATCGCATGAACACTCTCCTGGTTGATGATTCCTCCGATGCACGACTGCTTCTCCATCAGATTCTTAGGGAAGCAGGGTATCGCGATACCCTTTCTGCGTCTACAGCCTACGACGTGTTCAAAAAACTAGATCTGGAACATGGAGGCGTTGGCGCGAACGAGATCGACTTGATCGTGATGGATGTCAGGATGCCGGAGATCGACGGAATCGAGGCGTGCCGTCGAATCAAGGAGGTGGAGGCCTTGCGTGCCGCGTTCGAAGCCGGCGCCATGGACTACATCGAGAAACCGTTCGAGGAAGTGGAACTACTCGCGCGGATTAAAGCGGCATTGAAGCTGAAACAAGAAATTGATGCGAGAAAGGGTTGGGAGCAGGAGCTAAATAAAACCTTCAAGATTTAGACGCAGCCTTGCAAGAGATGGGCGTTCTGCAGCAGCTCATTCCAGTTTGTCCCGTTTGCAAGAAATCGTCTGG
>JBBRRN010000528.1:0-2577 GCA_038200685.1 Nitrospirales bacterium | reverse complement strand
CCTGACCGTAAACGGGTACCCAAAAAACGCGCCAGAATGAGCAGACCGTATTGGCTCTTGTTGGCCCGCCTGCCTTGATGGCAAGAGTACCCCGCCTCGAAATCATTATGTCCCACCGCACCCCCGCCGAATGTCTCATGTCACGGGTTATTGTTGACATCGTTGGACCATCTAGCAATAGAACAGATCCGCCAAGGACTTTAGATTCACACAGTCTGCCTCGTTGTAGGCTAACAGTCTCTCCTGGGCTTCCGCATCTCGGCGATGCCGCCAGCGATTCCAGAGTTGACCCGCATCGGCCCCACTCATGCCCCCCAAATCAGCACGACGCGGGATGCCAAGCTGGTGCTCGATGGCCTTGAGGCCACCTCGATAACCAAGTTGCCGGCCCAGCACACAGAGATCCACATGCGGCTGGTCCAGCGGGAGTCCTTGGATCGATGCGAGGAGGACGGGCAGATCGAATGATGTTCCATTGAACGTCACAACCGAGTCATATTGGGCGATCTCCTCACAGAGGCGTTGGCGGGTCAGTGATTCTCCCTCTACTAATGACGTGAAGCCGCCGTGCCCATACAGGCTTACGACCGTAATCCGTCCAAACGAATTCGTTTCAATGTCGAGGTACACGGCCCGATGGCGGAGCCATTCATAGAGGCGCCAGTGCTCGCGTCCCGGTAACTTCGTGCCGAAGTATCGCGCATCCTCTTCTGCTCGATGGGCCTGAGCTTGACTGAGTTCTGCATCGTAGGCCGTCTTCCGGGTGGGTCCTATGCCGGGGATGCTGCCGGACGAGAGGAACTCCGTCCATGTTCCGACCCCCCTCGCCACAACCGGCGTTCGATTTTCAGGCCCACTCCCGGCAGCACACAAAAGGAGGACTCAATCATTGGGGCGTCTCAAGAAGGTGATCGGTCATAGCGCAGATGACTGGCGAAGCGAGGAATGGTGATTCCTTTCAGACCTTACAATACATCTTGAGGTCTTCGGGAATCTGGCTTAGATAGCCCAAGGGTTGGCTGGCGGTGTGGGAGGGCGGTAGAATGTCGAATCATCCTCCCGTCTTCGGCGACCATTCAATTATGATCTTATTGCTAGTTACCGTTGCCGTGTCACAGTCCTCTGCAAAAGTCCGGACTTCGACGGTCTTGGCATAGTGTCCGACACGACGAAACGAGCTATGTTTGTACAGAGTGCGCGACGAGCGGTAGAAGGTCGCGTTCTTCCGTCACGAAGAGCACGCCAACTGCCTGCATCATGTCCTCGAAGAATTCATCCCGTGCCTGGTCATCGTCCCCTTCGGTCTGTTGCATATGAAGGATCATTGCCGTGATTTCTTCGTTTTCCACCTCGGCTTCCCTTACCAACATCAGGTTCTGTGGGGCCAACCTCCGAATCTCCCGAAATAGGAGTGTCTTTTCCGTGTCCAAATGCGATGTGAGTTGTCGAAGAATCTGTCCCTGCATAGCCTGTCGTGAGTCAGGAGGGGATCCGAGGTACACCTGATACAATTCCAGGATTTGCAGGTGATTGTGTTTGACCATTCGTCTGATATCGCCATATGGTGATGAAGTGTCTCTAGGTTCAGCCTGTCCCATGATCAGGTCCCCCTGTAACGCAATGAGCTAATTCTGGTCGCCCTGTGCCACCGTAGCTGTAGCGGTTAGGAAACTACTGGGCACATAGAGGGTTGGACCGCCTGGGTTGAGAGACCGCGTCTTTAATACAGTCACCAGGTACTCTTTCACAACGTTTCTCTTCTGCTCCACAGGTTTTTTTCATCGCATGGGCGAATACCGCTGAGAAGTTGTGCAAACCTTGCCCCCTTCGCCTCCTGATTGGCAGGAGAGGAGCGGACGCGCTGCATGGGTTTCGACTCGCGCTTAAAATCTCAGAATCCCGAAAAAATACAACACCAGAATCAGCGTGAGGGGAACTCCGAGTAACCATAAAATTATCGGCATGGCCACCTCCTCTTCAAGGGCGGTTTTTGTTGGGCCGCTTGGGAGACACGATACGTTCATCCTAAGCTACTGAACAGGTTTCGGGTGTTCAATACAGCTCACCACTGTCGGTCGCGCGCGTGTTCATGATGCCGTCAAAACGGATCGGAACACACTTGGCACTCAGCCTCTGATCCTCGACAATTCCACGCCCCTGCTGAGCCATTGATTTCATGTTGCAGCCTGCACAAAGCAGCTTCTTCTCTTCTCCCACGGCGGCCTAGCGCCGCCCCCACCCCACAAGTCCTTCCGCCCCTTTCGACCGTTCGCGCCTCGCGCACCCCTGCCATGGACGCATCACATGCCCCGTCTGAAGAAGTGATACACCACCAGAAATTTCTTAGGCGTGGTCAAAACTGTTCAGTAGCCAGACTCCTGAGAGCGTTGGCCGGAAAGGCGATCAAGATAAGCTCAAGAAGGATGACATCAAGGGCGGCCAATCTGTGAGGAAAGGCGGGCACGCTGGCGTGAAGGGCGAAGAAGATAAGTCGAAGGGAGCCAACATGAACGAAGGCGTATCCACCGATAAACGGAATGAAAAAGGTGACGAAGTCGGCGATCCGACGAAGGGCGG
>JBBRRN010000527.1:0-2578 GCA_038200685.1 Nitrospirales bacterium | reverse complement strand
TTCGCAGCGAGTGGCCGTGGGTCAGGCCCAGGCTCAAGGTCTCACGGTCTTCCGCACTCAAGTGTGTGTCGCATTTCTTTGGCATGGCAACACCATAGCCCATCAGGGCCTGTAGTGTTGCACTTGGAGTTAGAACCTAAGCCTCATTTTCACCTCCGAATCACTCTAGATCGGAAGCCTGTCTCTGTGTTTACCCAAATGTGACACATTCCTAACGTTCCAGTAATCGAGGGCTGATAGCATCCAGTGTGCCTAACGAACGGCTTTCGCGCCGAGAGATATCATGGCTTCGCCTTCGATCGGCAAGGCGAGACGCATCACCACCCATCGGGGGCGATGCTCACAGAAACACCAAAGGAGCTCCTCATGAAACCTCTCACACAAACCGTCTGGCAATGGAGCGTTCCGCTCTGTCTGCTGAGTTGGGGGTCAATCCTGGTTGGAGGCTGCGTATTCCGATCCATGCCGACCATTGGTTCCAACGCACGTCGGCCCCCCATTCAGACGGAACCCGGTCGCCTTTTCTGAGCTTCCTCGGAATCGGTGGCCGACTTCGTCAGGACAAGTACAAGGGGTCAAGCCCCTTTGTTTACTCGTATCATGACGCTCACGCTCTAGGAGATTTGCCTCTTTCTTGGGAAACGATACCGGACACGGCTCGATATCCACCCGATACTTCTACCCAGGACTGTGCAATCGCCTGATTTTCTGACCTGGTCATCATGCGAATCGCTCGACAACCGCGGCGGTCGTGGCAACTTCGCCGAAGACGCCACCTTCCACACCGATCATGGCCAACGCAGCCTTGTGCAAGGCAGGATCGCCCGAAGCGCAGGCATCACTCACAGTGATACAACGATAACCAAGATCGACAGCAGTACGTAGGGTTGAGCTGACACAAACTTCTGTGGTAACGCCTGTAATAATCAGCGTTTCAATGCCGCGCCTCGTCAGTGCCTGTTGCAGCGTGGTGTGCGAGAACGCACTATAGCCAGGCTTGTCGATGACGATCTCCCGTTCCAGGGGACGTAGGGCATCCACGAAATCGTGCCCGACTTCGCCCCGCACCAGCAAGCGACCGAGCGGACCTTTTGAGCCAATTTCCGCATTGGCCCTCCGGCTGCGCTCCAGTTTGTACGGCGGACAATCGGAAAGGTCTGGCAGATGGCCTTCGCGGGTATGCACGATCAGCAGTCCGGATACTCGCCCCACAGCAAGCAGCTTTCCGATTGGGCGAATGGCCGCGATCAGAGGCGCGATGTTGAGTCCCGCCTGTGCCGCATACCCCTCCGGCAGTAGGAAGTCACGCTGCATATCGATCACCAGCAAGGCTGTGCGGGCAGGCGTCAGAGAATCGAGGAGGCTCATTGTTGACTGGACCATTCCATACGATTTGCCGGGGGAAACTCCCACGTTACCAAGCAAGGCAGCAACCCCTATGCCCGCCGCGACCTTGCTTCCTTGAATCAGAAGCTCACGCCGGGAAGGATAAGTCTCGCTCGTATCAATACTGTCTGCCACGACCGGGCTCGCCTCATTGGGCTTCTTCGTTTCCATGTTCGGATTTCTTTGATGAGCACCCCCTATTGTGCCTGCACGGCACAGACGCCGGCGCCAGTCGGCGACAAGTCTAAGGGTCAGCATTTCTTTACTCTACATAGGGAAATTGTCGAAGATGGTGTCACGACCAGGCGGGCGCCAACGTTTTTCTATGAGCACTTTAAATCGCTCCAGATCGCCCTGGACGCGCGATGACACCACTTCCAATGCCTCTCCTCCGTGTTCGGCAACACCCTGAGAGTCATACTCTACTTGCAGCATGATTTTTGACTTAGCACTCGAGAGGGGGTGAAATGTCACAACCCATCCCCTGATGATGCTGCCTCGACTCGTCCACGCAAGACGTTGGTCCGCCGCCTGCTCTGTGATCTCCGTATCCCATTCTTTCGCCTGGCCCGCGATCTCGGCTTTCCAATGAAACCGTTTAGCATCCAGTCGTGTGACTTCTTTCACACCTTCCATGAACTGGGGGAATTCCCAAAATTTCATCCATTGAGCATAGGCCGTATACTCAGGCACGTTCACCTCAATGGATTTTTCAATGGTCGCCATGTGTGCCTCCTTTCCATCTTCGCAAGGTCACGGCGGATCCTGAACAGAAACGGAGTTTTTCCGCAACCTGTTAGCTCCATGAACGAGAAGATTCCGACTGCGGTCGTCAAACGACCACTTTCTGAAGTGGGGGTTGCGGGTGCAAAGAAATCGTCTCACTCCCCCGCACTTCATTTTTAGTCAACCGGGTGTTTCTTGAGTGGTCTTATCCCACCACTCAGGTACAGACAGCAATTCTTCACAGCCCAGCAACTCAACTAATCGTGCTCTCGCCTCTTTCAGTGATCCGATCGTTCTGGGCTGAAGCCTGTTTGATACAACTCCTTGCCATACCAACGGAATAATGTCTTTATCACTGACTAGGGGGTGCAATTCAGATGGACCGAGCACTTTGAGTCCATGACTCAAAGCGTGGCCGAGAATCAACACAAATTGAAGCAGATTTGCATGGATCACGATATCCGTC
>JBBRRN010000526.1:0-2587 GCA_038200685.1 Nitrospirales bacterium | reverse complement strand
CTTTGACTTCGGGTCTCGTCAGGTGGTTATTCATCGTCCGTAACGCCTCGCCGGATTCGTACGAGTCGCCGAGGACGGTTCCATCCGGAGCGATGACCGTGACACGGACTTGGTTGGCATCACCGATGCGGTCTGCTAGCGCGTCGATAATTTTGCTATCCGGTGGATGTTCATCAAGAGGCCTGACGAACAGTTCGCCGGACAAGTGAGCCTGCGCAGACAGGCTCGCTTGCAACAGCTCGAGATCTCTCGTTTCGAATGCTTGCAGCGCCAGCCAACCTGCTGTTCCCAATCCGATACCGGTGATGATCAGATAACCGCCCAGTACTTTCCACTGGAGGGGAATACGCATCAATCGGGCTCGTCGCTGTCGCGAAGTTTGTAGCCCATTGATTTGATCGACACGATGGCCTCTTCGAGCAGCGGCATTTTCAGCTTCAAACGACGAACGTGGACATCCACGGTTCGAGTGGTTCCGTGATAGTCATATCCCCAGACGGAGTTCAAAAGCACATCTCGGGTGAGGACGCGACCGCGGTTCTTGAGGAGCTGTTCCAACAAGCCGAATTCCTTGGAAGTCAGTATGACTTCTTTATCATGGAGTCGCACCTCATGGCGCGACACATCCAGTTGCAGCGGGCCGCAGGTGAGAGGCTTTCCTGTATCCTCCCGTCGCTCGGCGCGTCGCAAAAGAGCCTTGACACGCGCCACGAGTTCCTTAGGGCTGAACGGCTTCGTCACATAATCGTCGGCGCCAAGTTCGAGGCCGATAATTCTGTCGATTTCCTCCGCTTTCGCCGTCACCATAATAATAGGCGTTGACGCGGTGACAGGGTCCCCCCGGAGTTTCTTGCAGATTTCCAGACCGTCCAGAGTAGGCAGCATCAAATCCAGGACAATGAGGTCCGGATGTTCGTGCCGGCTCAGAGCCAAAGCGTTCGCGCCATCCGTGGCTGTCCGCGTGCGGTACCCCTCTTTTTCCAGGTAATGGCAGATCAGATCAAGAATATCGCGCTCATCTTCCACAACGAGGATTTTGCGTGAGACAGCGGTCATACAGTCAACACCGGGTTGTGCGAAGCGCTCAGCCTCATTTCTCCCCGATGATGCGCAAGAATTTTGCGGGAAGAAACCACTGTAGAACACCGGTTCCGGCTTTCGGTCCATCGATGAAATGGATACAGCACGCGCCGGCTTTTTTCATATCCATAGAGGTGGCCGTTTTACCCGATATCATCGTCGAGATGGTCGCGCTGATATGGGGTTCGTGTCCGACGCACAGCACCGACGCCTCCCCGATGTGCTCGCTCAAGCGCGCGAGGAATTGCTCCGGGGCGCTCATGGGGGATAAATCCTCGGTGATGTATACATCGCCGTTAAGATCCAGCTTCTTTCTGATGATGTCCGCGGTCTCTATGGCGCGTACGAGCGGGCTGGTCAACACAATGCTCGGCCTCACGCCCAAATGTGCCAAGCCTCTCGCCGCGCGCTTGGTCCTCGCGATGCCTTCTTTCGTGAGGGGCCGCTCGCGATCTTCGCCTGTCCAGTCTTCTTGCTCCACGGCGATGCCGTGCCTAAAAAAAATGACATCCATGCCCGCTCCCTCTATGTTTGCATGTCCATTGGCCGGCTGCTCGGACGGCATGATCGAAGGGGACATGTCTGCCGGAGGGGTCCCTTCGAGTGGCTGCGTGTCCATGTCAGGTTCAACCGGTGGCTTCTTGCGTGTCTGACTCATTGGTTTTTCCATCCTGTTTCTCCATTGGCTTTTCCGTGCGCCGGCGTGCGCGCCCTTTTAAAATGGGAAGAATGCGCGCCCGTAACGCTTCCTGGATTTCCTCAGGCGTGCGACGGGCGTCGACCACCTGAAAACTGAATTCTTCGGCCATACGATCGAACTCTTCAATGACGTATCCCTGGTACTTTTTAAAGCTGTCATATAAATCGGCGCCCATGCGCATATCCATGCCGGACTCCCAATAGTTCATGCCTTTGGACTCAATGACGCGAAGCGCCAAGGTGTCCACATCGATCCGGAGATAGCACACGAGATCAGGTACGATGGCAAAACCAAACACCTCCCGGATCCAACGTCGATCGCACCCCCGCACGACGTTACGAGCGAAAGCGGTGTAGACATACCTGTCCGCAAGCACAATAAACCCGGACCGCAGAGCCGGAATGATCTGATGCTCCAACCGATCGGCAAAGTCGGTGGCGTACAAGAGGCTGTAACTCCATGGATCCATGATATTGCCTTGCTTCGCGATCTCGATAGTCTTCGACATCAAGGTTGACCGTGTCCAGCCGGTGGTGAGAACTCCGTGACCTTGCACTTCCAGCCAATCCTGCAGAGATTCAATGTGTGTCGACCGGCCTACGCCGTCGGGCCCCTCAATGGCGATCAGTTTGCCCTTGAGACCGCTCAAGTTCTGATACGCTAAACCTTGTCCAAAATAACGCTTCTCGTTTTGCATGCGTGCCCCGTTTCGGCTTATAGGTCCCAAGCATCGCGGACACGATGTCTCGGACTTGCGCTTGTTGCTCGTCAATTTCCATAGTGGCATCGATCACCGTCAGCCCGAAT
>JBBRRN010000525.1:0-2588 GCA_038200685.1 Nitrospirales bacterium | reverse complement strand
GCCTATCCTCCCGACATAATGCCCATGGTACTTGCATCCGACTAAGACGAATTAGGAGGCAACATCGTGACCTGCGGAGTCGCTCGGTCCTCGCAAAACATCCTCCGCATAGATCTGGCCTTCTGCTCTGAATGTGGCTCAGCGGAGTTGGAGACGTGCTACACCTCGAAAGCCCTGGGGCCGCATCTGTGCTCGATCTGCGCCAAGCCCAAGATCGAGTGTGGAACGTGGATGAAGGAAACCAAGACAGGAGTGCCGATGATGGGGCAGCATGTTGCCGGCGCCGCTGCCCCAAGATGAACCTCACACATAATGAGCGACAAAGAAAACAGAAGGAGGTTCTATGGTCTGTCAACGTTGCAGAGGACTGCTCGTACGCGAAACCTTCGATGGCCTGAGTCCGGAAGCAGACATGATGTGCTCGGCAACTCGATGCATCAATTGTGGATCTATTGAGGACCCCGTGGTTCGTGCGAATCGCCTCCGTCCTTATGCGGCAAAACGCGCAGTGCCTCGCGGGATGGTCGGGATGGCAAGAGCTGTGTTTATGAAGACCGAACGGATCGATCTGATCTTGAACGGCAGGCGCTCACGCGCCGGTGATTCATAAGCAGTATTGAATGGTGTAGGACCATGATTGCTGGTGCAGCGCTCTTTCAGGAATGAGCAATGTTGATCAGAACGTCGCAGTTGTTATCACTATATATAATGAATGTATGTTCCGTTGTTTCTGAATCATTGTTTTTACTCATCTAACCACAGGAGGAATTCCATGAAGAAAGATATCATCTCGGTTGGATTAGCAATCTTGCTTGGTGGAACCGTTGTCCCGGCCTTGGCAATGTTCGAGTCCGACAGGACGCTCAGTGAAAAATCAACCGTCAGCATGGTCGACGCGATTAAAACCGCGGAGCAGGCAAAGCCCGGTAAAACGGTTGAAGTGAATATGGGAAGAGATGACGGCCGCGTCGTCTACAAGATTGAAATCGTGGATGGAAAGAACACCCACAAAGTCTATGTGGACGCCATCACCGGCAAGGTCCACGAAATCAAATAACCCTCCGTCTCACGTTTCTGCGAACATCAGTGGCCACCCATGTAGATCTACATGGGTGGCCATGAACTACCGGAATGATTGGAGAACGGCGAGTATTTCCGCCCATCGGATGATGATGTTATCCGGCGCCTCCAAGATTGGGAACAATGATCGCCACCAGCACCGCTCGTGTGCACACGAGGCATCCGACCACATGCATAGCCGCGCTGCTACTTATCCTCCTCTTCATAGGACTGAACGGCTGCAACCGCTTCTCTGGTGTTCAGCGCTCTGCTGATACGGTGTTGCATGGCTCTCTGGGCGGGCACCCCATTGAACATGTCGTGATCTTTGCTGTTGATGGTCTGGAGCAAGGGACTCTGGTCAAATATCTCACGCAGAATCCTCCACGAAAACCAGGGGGCTTACACGACCTGCTCGGTGTGCGCGTTGATGCGAGTGGTCTGCTGTTGACCAAGGGCATTGCCGTGCAACAACCGACGACGGTGTTCCCTTCCTATACCTATGCAGCCTGGACATCAATGTTTACCGGCGTGTTCCCCGGCGCGCACGGGATTGCGGGGAACAGCCTGTTTTTCAGGGAACGAGAAGTCGCGAGATATTTCACGGAGTATCATATCGACGCGGTGAAGGTGCAACTGTCGGACGATTTCCTTTCCGACGATATTAACAGTCGAGTGAAAACCATTTACGAGTTTGTCGGACAGAGTGGCGGGCAGAGCATTGTCTTACACCACATGCTCACGCGCGGTAGTGGCAAAGGGGCGATTCGGTCTGATTTCGACACCCTACTGAGTTATCAGCAGAATCGAAGTAAAGCCGTGGATGAAAATGCCCTGTGGGCGGCCGTGAAATCAGTCCAAGACTTCAATGGCGCAGCCAAGGAAGGGACGGAGCTGCGGCTTCCGAGCCTGATGACGATCTATTTTGCCGGGCTCGATCATGCCGAACATCTATCCCCCGACAATCCGGAGCAGGCACGTCTAGAATATCTCACGCATCTTGATGATCTCATCGCGAAATTCATCGCGGGAGATCGCGCCATCGTGAGAAATCACCATGCCACGCCGGTATCAGACGTCACTCCAGTCGATCCGATTCAATGGCGGGGATTGCAGGATGAATCAGTTATGCAGCGGACACTCTTCGTGTTGGTGTCGGACCATGGCCATTCTCCAATTGACTGGGACAAAGTCCTCGGCATTGAAGATCTCAAGGTTGTGTTCAACGGACTGACCGCCGCAAGCGGGAAGGCCTACCATCTCGAAACTCCGTCATTAGTCAACGAAGAGTTTCTGTCCGGAGTCCGTGCCGCGTTTGGATTCTTCTCCAACGGGACCATTTCCGGAGATTCGAATATTGTCGCTAGCTTAAATGGTGGCGCCCTGGGACTTTATGTAAAGCCTGCACAGGGGCACTGGAAGGATGATCCAGATTATCGAAGCGACATCGCCCCGATCTTGGAACACCTCCTGCTCACTTTTCACAAGAATAAGCAGGGGCCGGAAGCCGTGCTCTATAAACAGGGCAG
>JBBRRN010000524.1:0-2606 GCA_038200685.1 Nitrospirales bacterium | reverse complement strand
GAACACATATTTGAGATTATCGCATCACCTAATGTCTACTACCCATGGCGGCTGATGACAGCTACGCTGGTATTACCCCAATTAGCCTGGATGAGATAGAGCGAATTGTATTGTGAAGAAGACTATGGCGACCAGTAAGCACAGGAGGCAATAAGCAGTGCCAATACACCTTTCCATCGGTTATGAACGTACATTTGCACGCCTCCTCGAAGATCTCGGCGGCCGTACGGATGCAGGCTCGGAGGAAATGGCTGTTTTGTGGCCGATGAGCGGGATTGGATATCGCAGCGAACTTATGGTGATCGGACAGGCACCCAACGGATGGGAAGGCCGATTCGACCTGAAGCAGTTAAAGTACCCTGAGAACCGCGCCCGCGTTATAAAAAAGGCGCGTAAGGTTGCGCAGCTCGGAATCTGTAATCATCCGGACCGATGTCCAATGTTGTGGGTGACTGACCAATGGAACGACCGTCGTCCTGGGTACGGCACGGGAAAGTCGCCGTTCTGGCGTGTGATACGTCACGTGGTCGACGCTCTCAACCTGGCTGACATCAGTCGGGATGAGTGGCCTTCGGTGCTTGCTTGGAGTGACCTCTACAAAGTATCTCCGAAAGCGGGGGGAAACCCGTCAGCGTCACTCATAAGGGCTCAGCAGGCTATAGCTGTTGAATTGATTGGCGCCGAAATTTCAGAACTCGCTCCGAATCGCGTCTTAGTTTTAACTGGCTTCGACTGGTTCGCTCCGTTCGTTGACGGCTTGGCGTTGTCACTCGACAGGGAAGCTGCCCGGATAATCGAAGCCCAGGGCATCAAAGGGCGCACCCATTGGATTGTAGCGCGATACCCGGCCCGACTCCCATCGGGCGTCACAGAGTTGGAGTTTGCCACGACGCTCGCAACTGCTTTCGTGTCGGCACGCACCAGTCGCACATAAACGTCGCGGTCCGATAGTTACCTAAGACTGCCCGAAGACTATCAACTTCCCAAGACAATGCCAATAGGACGTTTTCCCAGGCTGAAGAACAGTGCCGTACGATCCGCTAAGGATTTCAAGCGACCGGCGAGTGCCTGAGCTTCGGGATGCGCACCCACATTACGGGCAAGGAACTTGGCGTCGGTCTCCGTCACGCGCAGGATCAAGTAATTAGAGATAGCTGAGAAGAGTGAGACATTGAAGTCCTTTGCCTCCTGTGAGGCGACGATCATAGCGAGACCGTATTTCCTACACTCCTTTGCCATCTTTGGGATCAGCTTCAAACGGCTCGCTCTATGCGCCTCATCAAAAAGAATGGCATGGGTCAAGCCAGTTTGGGGGCCGCGAAGGAACATATTTTGGTATATGTTGAATAGGACAAACGAGGCGAGCGCGTTTTGGAGAACCTCGTTTTGTGTCCGATAAAGCCGCACGATGACAGGGTCGTTTCCTTCAAGAAGGCTGGAGGGCGCATTCGTCTCACGGAAGAACCCATAGTCATTGAGTTCTTCTAGTCGGGCCATCACCCCGACATTTGGCTTTGGCTTACCTTTTAGTATGTCGAAGAACCTTTGAAATGAAGGGGGTTCTAAGATCCCTCCACTTAAAGGTAACCCGTAGCCTTTCTCCCGGTAGCTCTCCTTGATTGCCTCTCGGATCTCGTGTGTTTGAAGATCGCCCAGGTCTGGATAGACGGAAGCAAAGATGTCGCGCAGATCGGCCACATTGTCGATCCAGGCGTTCGTGCCGGTACGGATGACCTGGAGCGGATTGAATCCTATTCCTTCCTCCACATCAGAAAATCGGAGCGATTCACCGGCTGCGCTGAGCCGATCCTCGATGTCACCATGAAAATCGAAGATGATGGGTGCGATCCTTCGGACCTGGAGCTGCCTACATAGACGCACAAGGCAATATGTTTTGCCTGTTCCAGGCTGCCCCACAACCATGAGGTGCGGGTTGCTCTGTATCGAAACGTTCCAATACACTGGCGTTTCGCCTATGAGCGCATTACCGAGGAGTAAATCCCCTCCTCCGGTTAAAAATTGCGGAGGCTCCGTTGTCAAATTATCCGGCTTATTGGCCGTCACTGGCTGCACCAAAGGCGGTTGATCTTCAGGCTCGTGTGGCCCCGATAGACCACCCCCTTCTTCTGACTCAGGTCGTGTTGAAGTGCCACGCGCCGATACCGTCTCATTATCTTTCGCATCCTGTTGGTCCATGGTCTTATACGGAGCGGACACTGGAGAGTCGGGCATCCCATCGTGGCCAAATAGATAAAGTCGTGTCGCACCGTCGAAATCTATTTCCATTGCGGCACCTGACCGCTCGGGACAAAAGAGATATCCTCGATCCTCTGGCATCTCGGAAGCAATATCTACGTCAGATCGGTAGAGTCGATCTATCGCCCCAAGCAGCCGCCGATGAGCCTCCTCCGATAAGGAATGACGATGAGCTTTATCAGCATAGAATCGGAGCGCACGCGCAAGCCGTTTGCGATGAATTGCTGCCTGCGTGCCCGTGAGTTTTGAACTAAAATAGTTGTCCATCCAACGCTGGCGCGTTCGCGCAGTCTGATCGCGGACATGAGCGCGGAGAGCCGGATCGAGAGCAGAGCGTAATAGACGGCGGT
>JBBRRN010000523.1:0-2616 GCA_038200685.1 Nitrospirales bacterium | reverse complement strand
TGTCGTGGAAGGAGATGTGTGACACGCAGGTTTCTCATAGGCGTTCTTGTTGTGGTCCTTGCAGGGTTCACCGATCATGAAATGGATGCGCCCGCTGTCGCTTCCTCTGCTGAGATGAAGACACAGGTCTTCCGCTACCTGGATAGTACGGATGCGGAAGAAGCCTCAGGCCTTCTTCAGGTCCTGCTCTCCGATCCCTATGCCACGATCGACCAAGTGATACGGATCATTCACACCGAGCGGGAGTATGCTCCGCAGCCAACCGGAACTATTCCCGATGAGCGAATCGATGTGCAGGGGGGCGCGTATCATCTGGCGCTCTCCGTTCCCCTGACCTATCAGCCGGTGAGGAGCTATGGGCTGGTCGTGTGCCTGCATGGCGCGGGATTTACGGGTGATGCGTATCTGGAGCGCTGGCAGGCTCGATTAGGGGAGGACTATGTCGTGGCCTGCCCCACGATTCCGATGGGCGCCTGGTTTACGAGAAATGCCGAAGAGCTGGTATTGGCGACGATTCGTTCTGTGCAGCGGCGCTACCACATCGATTCTGACCGGGTCTTTCTCACCGGCATGTCCAACGGCGGGATTGGCGCCTGGGTGATCGGCATGCACGATGCGCCTCTGTTCGCCGGCATTGCTCCCATGGCCAGCGGCCTCGATCATGTATTGTTGCCGTTCCTGGCCAACCTCCGCTCCACTCCGATCTATGTCATTCATGGGGCCAAGGATCAGGTGATGCCGGTAGAATTCAGCCGCACAATCACGCAAGAGTTGACGAGGCTAGGCTATCCATTCGTTTATCGAGAACATGATCGTGAGCATCCCATGGCGGGCGGGCACTACTTCCCCAGGGAGGAGTTGCCTGAACTGGTGACCTGGCTCAATGCCCAGCGGCGCAATCCTTTGCCCACAAGCGTGACAGTGGTACGTGAGGCCAGTCACTTTCAACCGTTTGGATGGGTGCGTATCGATGCGACGGATACCATCGCTGTATTTTCCGAAGACCTAGTCAGCAAGCGAGATGATCTGATCAAGCGTCGAGAATATGCGAGACTGGATGCTTTGATCGTTGGGAAGAACCGCATTGAAGTTCAGGTAGACCGAGTCCAACGCTACAGCCTCTTTTTGAACGAACAACTTATCGATTCTTCCAAACCACTGGTCGTGCTCACCAATGGACAGGTGTCTTTCGACGGTTTGGTGACGCCGTCACTTGAGACGTTGCTGAGACAGACGCGTCTGCGACAAGATTCCCGGCAACTCTTTCCCATCCATCTTGTCATCCAGGTTCGAAAGCAGCCGTGATGGTCCAAGTGCGGTGGGGTTCGCGGAAGGCCGGCTTGCTGACTTTGTTCGTTGTGATTGTTGTGCTGAGTTCGACCAGTTACACAGGCGTAGCCCAATCGGAGACCTGCTCTTTACCATCCGAGCATGCAGGGATGACCTTTCCAATTGAGACGGTCATCCCTGAGTGGGCTTGCCGACTGTACGAGATTGTCGATCACTACACCACAGTCAGTACGGTCGGTCCTATTCGAACCCGTTTGTCAGCATCACTGTATCGTCAACTATTGGATCGCCCGCCTCTGACAGCAGCCTTGATTAACCGCTTAGACATTGGGCTGTATACATCGGAGGCGAGAGGCCCAGACCGCTTCTGGGGTGATGATGGCGAGGGAACGAAGGGCATTATCCAACTCGTCTACCAAGACCGCACGTCCAGGATTTACTATCTCGAAGGATCTCATGACAGTCGGTTGCTCCCGAACATCGCTGGCAAAGCGGTTGTGTTTCTAAGGATGGATTCAGTGAAGGATGGCGAGGGGATAGAAGCAGTGGACAGTACCATGGCTTCCTACACGAAGTTGGACAATCGCATCCTATCAGGGTTGGCTGCCTTGCTGCGCCCGCTTATCGGAGCGGTCGTGGAAAGGAAATTAATCAAAGGGATGCAGACCGTCAATCGATTGAGTCTCTTCATGCGGCAACACCCAGACCAAGTGTTGTTTGAAGCTATGGACCCGCCTGCTCTCCCGGATGATGACGTGGCCTTCTTGAAACAGGCGTTGGAGAGTTTGCCGCATTTCGTGGGCGTGATCCCATCTGGGACACCGTCACCATGACGACGACGCGCAACTTTACGTTGCTCTGCACGGTCGGGGTGTTCTGTTTTGTTAGCTACAACATGGTCCGGATGCCGGTGTTGGCGCTGTTCGCAGAGTCTCTGGGGGCCAGTCCTGAACGCATTGGGTTTATCGTGTCGGTGTCCACCCTGACCGGGGTGTTCCTCAAATTGCCGTCCGGTGCGTTGTCCGACATCTACGGTCGCCGGCGTCTGCTTCAGATCGGCGTGGTGGCCTTCGGACTCCCGCCGTTTCTCTATCCCTGGGTCACGGATCTCGATATTCTGACCGCCTTACGCTTCTTCCACGGGTTGGCTACCGCCATTTTCGCGCCAAGTGCATTGGCGACTGTGGCCGACCTCTATCGAGAACGGCGAGGCGCCGCGCTCGGCACCTATACGGCCTCGACACAATCGGGAGCATTACTTGGGCCGCTTATCGGTGGCTACCTGATCTACGTCACGGGATTCTCCGCTGCCTTCGTCACGGCCGG
>JBBRRN010000522.1:0-2629 GCA_038200685.1 Nitrospirales bacterium | reverse complement strand
CCATTTTGATGGCTTCTGGCCTTGTGCCGATCACGCTGAGCAGTGTCAGCATCTGTCTCTCCGTTGGCAATAGTGCAGTGACCCATTTTGTTTGGACAGACTTTCTTGATTCATAAGTGGAGCCTGGTCAATATGGCCCACGCTGTGGTGGGCAGCGCGATGAGGCCTCGACGACACGGTAATCGACGACTGCATGCCGCGCCATCAACCTGAAGTCCATTCGATTCCTCAACAAGATCGACGCAGACACGTTGGCCTGTCCATAGCGCCCTCACATGAAACGTCGGTTGCAACGACATCCGCTGTCCCATCTGTACTTCATTTCGACGCAGAGCTGGGGTTGAGTTGTAGTTCCGAGAGGAACTCTCCAACAAGCGCATCCATCGCGGTAGCTTGAAGAGTGTCCCGGAACGATTGCATCGATAAGAGATTACCTGGACCATTAACACTAGACCCCTCGCGTGTTCACCTGGACCGCATCGGTGGAGCCCTTCCTGACCAATGTCGCCAAATATAAAGAAGCGTTGGACGCACTATACACTAGTGTCAGCACGTTTCAATCGGCGGTATATACGTCTGCATCCCGACTGGCACGAACCACCTCCAGCAGGATGCTGAAAAAAGTCTGCCAGCGGCGTTCTCGCATCATTCAGACCCTCAACGTGGGTAGGAGTTTCTCGGAGGTCGGAAAACGCTGGAGGGGCTTCTCCATTCGCCAAGATCTATAAACAGGGCGAACGGCTCACTGTATCTACTCGGTCCTTCACTCTCTGCGGTCCTGCTGGTCGACTTCTGAGCACCCTGCGGGGGTGTTCTGCTCTTGTCTCAGAAATGCGTTCCCTTGAAGTTCCGCTAGTTGGAATGGTTTTCCCATAGCCTACTAGAAGGTTCTCCTATAACCCGCCCACCGGGGTCGTCATATCCTGTTGAATCTCACTGACGCTCAAGGCGCGGTTGTAGAGGCGAATCTCATCCAATCGGCCGGTAAAATACTCGATGCTCGACACCGAATTGCCGCCGATGCTCAACAGCCCGCTTGAGTTCACGAGTGCTCCCGTCGCGGCGAGACTGGCGACCTGCATGCCATTGATATAGACAAGCAGCGTCGTCCCGTCGTATGTGCCGGCGAAATGGCTCCAGGTATTCGCGGGCAATACGCTTCCGCCCGAAACGGCTTGGCCTGCCGTGGTGAAGGTTCGCATGCCCGGCCGCACCGGCCCGGTAGGCGACCACACCTTTCCATACAGCACATATGCAAATGTATACGGTAGACCAGGGGGCGCCTCTTTCCTCATGATGGTCGGCCACTCGCCGCCACCCGCCACTGTCGGATACACCCGAAGACCTTAACCAGACCACTTTTTTCGGCGACAAAGACCCGTCCATCCGGCGAAAAGCGGACCGCGGTAGGGTACGTCAGCCCTGAGAACACAATGGATTCTGAGAACCCTGCCTGCAAAGTTGCAGCCTGGACGGTATGGGTGATCGCGCCGAGGAGATACCCGGTTGCGGTCGAGACGAGGAGGAACGAGGCTAAACATTTGTTGATCATTCTGCTCTCCTCAAAGGCTCATGACCTAATATGTTGCGTGCGCAACGCATTCAGGCCCCCACTCGAATATCCGCCATACGGAACTCCACCAGAAGTCAGATGGCCTGACTGCTTGAGGGGATGAAGGGGAAAACAGTTACCACAGTAAATATATATAAACAAGATTGCTATTCGTACGTACCCAAAAGATGGGAATTCACGAATCTCGGCTGAGGCCCGTGCGGCCTGATTATTTAGCTGTTCGCTTCTACACTGTCGAGTATATTTTAGGGGGATCCGTCAGGAAGATGTCCTGAGACGTCTGCGTAACCTTCCAGGAATGGATCTGATGTCACACATCGACCAGAGGCGTGACAACCTGGCACAACGTCGGGCAGCAAGATGATCTTTCCCACTGCGATACCACCGCTCGGCAACTTGGTAGTGATAGACAAGCCCCCTGGGACCGACGTGCCGTAAGATCGAGAACACATGTTTTCGGAACACTTGCTCGTAGCCCCTCGCACCACGCAACAAATCTTTCGACATCGCGTCAGCATGCCGGCAATCATAAACAAACGTGGGGGCGGCCTCGAACGCAAACCGATAATGTCTGGCTAGACGAATGGATAGGTCCCACTCCTGGAACGCCTTGATTTCTTCATCCAGATAATTGATATGTTGTAACGCCTCGCGTGTAACCATGAGCGCTGGAAATACCGGGCCCTCGTGCGTAAGAAGCGTGGCATAGGCATCCCCTGTGATCGGCGGAACGCCATACGTTTTCATGAGACCATCGGGTTCGATGACGTGACACTCTGAATGCACCACACATACATTCTCTTTTTTGGCCAGGATCATTCGTTTTTCTAGGCTATCTGGAAGATACTGGTCATCGGAGTCGAGGAAGGCAACCCATGTGCCCGTCGCGACACGAATCCCAGCATTTCTGGCAGCCTGCGCTCCACCGTTGCGCGGTTGCTGAATCAACCGTATGCGAGGGTCATCCTGCGCCAACTTGGCTACGATTTGAGGTGTGCCATCGGAAGACCCGTCATCGACAACGAGGAGCTCCCATTTGGTGTAAGTTTGAGCTTG
>JBBRRN010000521.1:0-2634 GCA_038200685.1 Nitrospirales bacterium | reverse complement strand
CCGCCAACCAGATTATGCTCTTCAATCGTTATCACCATCTTCACGCCTGCGGCAGCCTCCAGTAGAGTGTTTAAGTCGAGAGGCTTAATCGTACCTACGTCCAGCACCGTTGCTGATATTCCCTGCCTCTCAAGATCGCCGGCTGCAAATAACGCTTCCGCGCTCATGCTGCCGTGGGCGATCAAAGCGATGTCATTTCCCCGACGAAGGAGGCGCGCTCGTCCAATATGAAAGGACGTTCCGGGCGGAGTGATCACTGGGCTGGCCTCTTTTTGCAGCCTGAGGTAGACAGGGCCCTCGTAATTCGCAATCGCAAACACAGCTGCATAGGCGGCCTCGTAATCGCAAGGCGAAACAACAGTCATGCCAGGAATTGCCCGCACCAGCGCAACGTCCTCGGTACCCTGGTGAGAACCCCCGTCGTAAGAGGCAGCAAGTCCGGCGTGCGTCGCGACGATTTTCACATTAGCCCGGGAGAAGGCAACTGCCTGTCGGATCTGATCCAGTGCTCTGGTTATGAAAATCGCGTAAGTAGTCGCAAAAGGCATGATGCCGCCGATCGCGAGGCCCGCCGCGATTCCGATAAGGTTCTGTTCGGCTATTCCGACGTTGATGAACCGTCCGGGAAACTCGCGCTGGAACCAATCCGTCCGGGAGGAGCGGGATAAGTCGGCGTCCAGCACGACGAAATCGTCCCGCTGCTTTGCCAGTTCAATCAGGGCGTGCCCGTAGGCATCTCTCGTGGCCTTTAGCTCAGGCATTTACGGCACCCAGTTCAGCCATGGCCTTCGCGTACTCGGAGTCGTTTATCGGATGGTGGTGCCATTCGACAACTCCCTCCATATACGACACTCCTTTGCCTTTAACGGTATTCGCTACAATCAAGACCGGCCGCCCGGCAGTAAGTGCATGATTGATCGATGCTGCTATAGCGTCAAAGTCATGACCATCGACCGTTTCGGCGTGCCAGTCGAACGCTCTGGCTTTGGCGGCGAGGTCATTCAGCCTGATTATGTCCTCAGTCGGGCCGTCGTTTTGTAGCCCATTCCGGTCCACAATCGCGATCAAGTTATTCAGACCGAACGATGCCGCCGCCATCATCGCCTCCCAATTCTGGCCTTCCTGCATCTCGCCATCACCCAGAATGGTGAAAACTCGGTTCGGCCAACTGCGGCGGCGAAAGCTGAGTGCGAGCCCGACAGAGATCGATAAGCCTTGACCCAAAGATCCGGTGGACACATCTACGCCTGGCAGCAGGCCGGCTTTCGGGTGGCCCTGCAGGCGTGAGCCCAGCGCACGCAGGCTCGGTAGTTCCGAGACATCGAAGAATCCAGCGTGGGCGAGTGTTGCGTAAAGCGCAGGCGCACCGTGGCCTTTGCTGAACACGAGCCAGTCCCGGCCAGGCCAGTCAGGACGCTCAGGATCATATCGCAGGACTTCATCATAAAGATACGTGAGCACATCGACAATCGAGAGCGAACTACCCGCGTGCCCCGAACCGGCGAGATATATCGCAGAGATGATACTCGCCCTGATCTGCCTTGCTTTTTCTGGAAGACTTACAGAGTGATTGCGCAGGAGAGCCATGGACGCTTTTTACGATGAATGAGCGAGCATCTTGGTAAGCGGTACGTACTATTAAGGTTGCCCACAAGCTACTATAAAACAGTAATCACCTTCACGACTCGAGCCTTTCTTCTGTATATCCTTAATCCTATGGCTCTCGAGGTCGGCTTGCAAATTCGCTAGGCCAGCTTTTACTTCTTCGGGATCGGCCGTTGCGGCGAAGGTCGAAATCCCGCGGCGTACGTTCTCATCAAGGTACAGTGCCGGACGATGCTTTCCGCAATACAGGAACTGGTCCTGCAGATCGTCGCTCACTTCATAGTTTTCGATCTGCTCGATCACAAAACCAGCAGACACGAGAGCCTCCTCTAAAACCTGCCTCGCGGGCATCTGTTCGATTGAACGTCTCATGGCATTCGGAAAGTACTCTGCAAGCCAATAGTGCTTCATCTGGTCGCTTGTGCTGGTGAAGATAACCAAGCGTCCGCCAGATAACACACGTAGTGTCTCCTTAATTGTCGGGACCAAAACAGGGAAATGATGCAGCGCGAGGACGCAAATTGCACCCGAGAAGCCGCCCGAGCGGTATGGAAGCTTCAGAATGTCACCACAATGCCAGAGGATTTCCCGTGATTTCTGATTCGCGCGACTCAGCATTTTGAGCGAGCGATCAACCCCTACCCACTGCCCGGCGATGCAGGAGAGAGCGATCGTATAATTCCCCGTACCGCAGGCTATGTCCAGATATCTTTGGCCTGGTTGCGGCTGAAGATGATGCGCCAGCCGTGAAACTATGTACGGGTCGGCCCGGCGCGTCGAGTCATAACCGCCGCCAATCTGATCGTAAAGAGTGAGGTTCAAGCGACTCCTCCTGAAATACTCCAACGCTGTTGGATATCACCGAAAAAGCTTATCTTATCAGGTCCGGGCAAGCGTTTCCCTCCTTAGCGGACTGTGAAGGACCGCCGTTCGCTGCACCGGCGGGGACTGAACCTAAACCTACCTATATTTATCCTGTCAACGCAAAATAGAAATGTCCTATTCTCCGCAAAATGGAAATGTCCTAGT
>JBBRRN010000520.1:0-2643 GCA_038200685.1 Nitrospirales bacterium | reverse complement strand
TGTCACCACCCCGTTCGTAAATTTTCGAGACCTGGTCAAATCTCACCATGGCAATCGACTTCTCTCTCTATCCCCTGATTCGTAGTAGGGAGCGATGGAGTACCTGCTTCACGTAATGTGCGTTGTCCATCCAGTGCAACTAGACAGGACACACAATCTGTTCTCGCCCATCACAGCCTGGCGCGCAGGCAGACCAGTTTCAATATCCTACTGCCTTCGTATATCATAACCGTTTACAGAGCAACAACCTTGAAGGACGGCGCATATTCCCACAGAAGGAATATGCGCGATAATCGGAGCACTCCCACGACTATGTTACGTGAAGACACACAGAATCGGCTGATCGGACGATGTCGTCAGCTCCTTCGGTTTGTCCTGCCAGTGGAATGCCTCTCCTGCGGCCACTCGCTCAGCACCGACCCAATCCCCTTCTTCTGCGCCGCGTGCTGGCGGTCTATCCGCCCACTCCAGCAGCCGGTGTGTGTCCGCTGCGACCAACCATTCATCTCGCCTGCGGCCACGACCTATACACCGAATCATCAATGCCAACAGTGCCAGGAACAACCACCAAACTTTCAACGCGCCTGGACCCTCTTCCCTTATCTCCCGCCTCTGCGGGACGCCATCTGCGCATTCAAGTACCGAGGCAAACTGACACTCGCACGGCCACTCGCGCAACTCATGATCAACACCCTACCACACGGACTCGACGCCCACGTGATTATCCCCGTGCCCTTACACCCGGCTCGCCTACGTACGCGTGAATTTAACCAATCGTTGCTGCTGGCCGATCAGCTTGGCCATCACCTGTCCCTCCCCGTTTCAGCCACAAACCTTGTCAGAACCGCCGTCACCGATCCGCAAACCGCCTTATCGCGACAGGCGCGGTTACGAAATCTACGGAATACATTTACTGTTCGCAGGCCACAAGATCTTGCAGAACAGCGTATCCTCCTGGTAGACGATGTCTTCACCACTGGTACCACACTGAACGAATGCGCAAAGACCCTGCGAAAAGCAGGGAGTGGGCCAGTCTTTGCCCTCACATTGGCCAGAACCGTCGATACTGACCTGGTACCGGATCGCTTTTTTGCTGAACAGGCTGGACGACCCCCTACAACCCTGGGAATATAGCCGATGCCATTGTACGAATATCTCTGCCTCGACTGTAAGAAACGCAGCACGATTCTTGTGCTGAGCCTAGCCAATCAGGCGCCGGCAACCTGCTCCCATTGCGCGAGTGCACGAGTTGAACGGCTCCTGTCTCGATTTGCCTCGCCAAAATCAGAAGAGGCGCGCCTTGAAGCCTCTTTGGATCCAAAAAATCTAGCCGGGCTTGATGAAAACGATCCGCAAAGCATGGATCGATTCATGACAAAAATGGGCGAGGAGATGGGTGAAGACCTCGGGGACGATTTCTCGGAGGCCATGGAGTCAGGTGACGCCAGCGCAATGGAGCCAGATAGCACTGACGGGCTATGACATAGATTGTCATGTATTTTCACTTGACAGATCGTTCGAGTTTGCCTACCCTGACGACAGTAGCATGAGCTTTCGTGAGGCCTATGGATCTCAATCGAACCAGGTTCAGCAATGGCCAAAGAGCCCAAGAGCGAGCTGATGACGGCGGAGGAGACCTGCCGCTACCTCAAAATTACCCATCGCACACTCTATCGTTACTTACAGAGTCGACAGATACCCGCCTTCAAGCTTGGAAAAGAATGGCGCTTCGTACGCTCGGATCTGGAACAATGGATTCGCAATCGCACCAGAGCGATGTTAGCCTCGTAAAGAATAGGTTTCATTGATGTTTGCCGGTGAATATCTGTGCAAAGTGGATGAGAAGGGTCGGTTTATCGTCCCCTCGCCGATCCGTGAGCAAGTCGAATCGGATGGACAAGCCGTTGTGTTCCTCAAGGGCCCCGAGGAGTCAACGCTCATCTACTCCATGAAAGAGTGGGAAAAAGTCCTCGAACGGACGAAGGCCACGCTCGATGAAGATCAAAGTCGACTGTTCATGCACTTCGTCGTGTCGGAAGCCGGCACATCAGAACTCGACAAAGCCGGGCGCATTCTGATTCCAAGCCGACTCAGGAAAATTATTCCGTTGGATGAGGACCAGGAAATCGTCCTGGTCGGCCTGTATCATCGTATGGAGATCTGGAACCCGAGCACATGGCGTCGGTATATCGGCCGATCTGAAGAGCGATACGACCAGAACATGTCCAAGATCCTCAATCTCCTGTAATTACTAACTCCCATGCCTACGTTTCAGCGTCCCCCCCGGATTCCTTCCTCTCCACGGGCCGTTCGTATGACCTCCTACCGGAACCCTGACAAGAAGATCGCGGTACCACGTCTCGTCCAGAGAATAGCCCTGAGATCCCGTATGCCCATATCCTCCCCAATACCGCACCGACCAACCGAAAGCCATGCAGTCGCCTTGACCCTCCCTGTACCTCCCAGCGTGAACCATCAATATGCCACCGTGAATGGCCGACGATTGATTTCTTCGGCCGGCCGCGCCTATAAGGCCCAGGTGGGACAACTCGTCTGGCTCAAGCTTGCGCAGTCCACTGACAGAGCATCCCTGCTTGCACAATTCCAGTCAAAATGGCTCGCCCTGTCCATCCGGTTCTATTT
>JBBRRN010000519.1:0-2655 GCA_038200685.1 Nitrospirales bacterium | reverse complement strand
GTACCATTTGGCAGGTGAGAACTGGAGCAGATCCAATTCCTGCTTGGCCACGTTTCGATCCAGACCACGGAGAGATATCTCGGCTGCAAACAGCGCATCCTGTCAGCCGTCAACGACAGACTCGGCATCGAACCAAAGGGCGAATAGCGCACCGTCGGACCAAATAGGGGAAGGATGGCCGACAACTCGGAACTATCCGTTCACATCCGCGGCTTCAGGAGCGCCTGGTAGACCGGCGGCCGGCTCAGGCCCTCCATATAAGGTGCCGCGGGGCCATACATTAGTTGGGTCATGCCCACAAAAATGAGATCGTTAGTAGGATCGACCCAGAACCAGGTATCCGCCGCCCCCCACCAGAAGAAAGTGCCTTTCCCAACCACTTCATCGGCTTGCTGTGGGTCAGAGAAGACCGCACAATCGTAGCCCCACCCCATGCCGGGGCGAATTTTCTCTGGACCAGCCGAGAATTCTCCCGTCATCAGACTGGGGGCGAGATGGTTCGAGGTCATGAGTTGAACCGTCGCCGGTGCCAGGATGCGTACTCCGTCCAATTCGCCCTGATTCAGGAGCATTTGAGCAAAACGCAGATAGTCCTCCGCGGTCGAGACCATACCGCCTCCGCCCGAAGGCATCGATGGTTGTGCTGCATAGTTGGTGACCGGTGCGTTCCCTTCTGCGGCACTCGCAATCAGTTCTCCCTTCTGGTCTGTTGCGTAAAGCGTGGCAAACCTGTTTCGCTTTTCTTTAGGAACGAAGAAGCCAGTGTCTTTCATGCCGAGAGGTCCAAGAATGCGCTGCTGTATGAAATCGGGCAGCGATTGGCCCGACAATTTTTCAATGATATAACCTTGGATATCCATCGACGCGCTATAAACCCAGCGCGTCCCCGGCTGGTAAAGCAACGGGGTCTTCCCAAGCTTGTCGATCATGTCTTTTAGGGATTGGGATTGCCACACCCGCTGGTCCAAGTACATCCTATCGACCGGGCTATTCCCGAAGATTCCATAAGTGAAGCCCGCCGTGTGGGTCATCAGCTCCCGCATGGTCGGAGGATGCACTGGGTCCTCCACGAGCGTCTTGCCGCCTTGATCCACGCCCTTGAAAACTTTCAACTGGGCGAACTCGGGAATGTACTTCGAGATTAGATCCGAAGGTTGCCATTTACCTTCTTCGAAGAGGATCATCATCGCAACGCCGGTGACCGGCTTGGTCATAGAAAAAATGCGGAAGATCGTGTCTTTCGTCATCGGCGCGCCGCTCGCGATGTCCTTCTTGCCGTAGGTCCTCTCCTCGACCACTTTGCCGTGGCGCGCCAGGAGGGTTACGATACCGGCGAGCTGCTTTTGGTCTACTTTCTGCTGCATTACCGCGTGCAGCCGGTCGAGTCGCTCGGACGAGAACCCCAGCGTTTCGGGTCTATTCTCGGTAAGATCGGAAGTCTTCGCGATGCCTTGTTGAGCATAGGCCTGATATGCGCCGGCGACAACGAGCACTCCGGTAAGGAGCGATGGGGTAAAACGTGAGAGTCGTATGTATTTCATTTGCCTTAATCCTTATTGATCGCAGAACGCCGTGCTGCGAGGAACGCTGAGCGCGAGTCGTTATCTTTCTCGCTACTTCTTGGCGTTAGCCGCCGATTCCTGAGCCTCCTGCACTCGTGCGCCCCTCATCACATCGCCGAGAGCGTAATTGCCTTCGTGGCAGGCGTACTCTAAGATCTGCTGGTTGGTCGCCGGCCATGTCATTTCGCCGGTCCACGGCCGGTCCCACGTGTCCGGATCTTCCACCGTGAAGCGATACAAAAGCGTCTTATCGTCGATGCGCCTCAAGCGCTCGACCACGTGGAGGTTCTCCGTCGATCCACGAAACCGGGTTTTCTCCGTGAAATTGGTGGTGTCGATCACGAGCATGTCCCCTTCCCAACGCCCCACCGAATCACCCATCCAGCGCTGGATGTTCTTGGGAAGGTGCTGCGCACCCATCCGAACGATGCGTGCGTCGTGAATCATTTCGCTGAGGATCATGATCGAGTCTGGAGTTTGCACGATCTGATGCAGATCATTGTAGAAATAGTCCGGTAGCGCCGGCGGACCAGACGTGGAACCAAATCCGAGCAGGCAGCGCTCGCTGAGCGGCCGCTCCTCCGGATTGTCGAATTCGCCGGGGCGAGTCGCCGCCTGGACATTCTGGCTTTCGCCCGTGTCCGACGTCGGCAGCGCCTGTGCTCCCGCCTGCCGCTTGCGCGCGGCGGCGTTGAAAGGAGGCACTTGGCCGTCCGGAGGATCGATGACGATGGATGTTCGAATCTGCCCGTCAACCATGGTGTATGCCTTGCCCTGGTTCAACCACAGACGGTTGTAACCCCCGACGGCTCCACCCCCGGCCTCTTCCAGAATTTCGAAAAACGATTTTCCTGCGCTCGTGTTACCGCCGCGTGGAAGCGCACCGCCGTCTTTAGACCTGCGAGTAGCTTCGGCTTTCTGGAGAGCCTCGGCTTGTTCCTTTGTCAGCACCGCGGGATCACCGGGCAGCCGCACGAGAGGGGTCATGGTGGCCAAGTCGTAAGTGCCCTGCAAATCCGGATGTCCATCCGGCATGCGGCGGATGGCGGACTTTGTCTCAGTCTTCGCCGTCTGGGCTGTCCCGGAGACAGCC
>JBBRRN010000518.1:0-2662 GCA_038200685.1 Nitrospirales bacterium | reverse complement strand
TTTTCGGCGGAAGACAAGATCACCGGAATGTTGACTAACCCAAAGCTGATGGCTCCCTTCCACAATGAACGCGGCATCATGACACCTTCTTGTTGTGCGGGCCTGGTTGCTTTGGCTCGCAGAATTTTACACAGCCACAGCGTGCCACTGAGGCCGATGAGAACGCCCACTCTCTCTTCTTCGTTTCATCAGGCTGTTGAAGGCCCTGCGATTCGCCTGCGGATAAAAAGAATCAGAATGGCCCCCATGATGGCCATGAGAAAACCCACAGGATCTTCTTCTCGATACCATCCTAATCCACGCCCGATGAACCCCCCGAGCAGCGCGCCCCCTATACCCAACAAGATCGTGAGGATCCACCCTCCAGGGTCCGGCCCCGGAGTCAGAAGTTTCGCCACCACCCCGACAATCAGTCCGAATACAATCCAGCCTATGATCGACATGACGCCTCCTTTGCTGAAGGACGGTGCTGATTATCACACACCGCCCGCTCACGGTGTTCCCTGCCCTCATCACCATGCTGAACGATGGTGTTGGTCGTTTGCCACATGATTAACCTTGCTCGTCCAGTCGCCTTCGAACTTCCTCCATTCGTCTCCGGTTTACGCCAAAATCGTAGTATCCCGTCCGTGCGGCCGACCGGAAATGAATGCTCTTGGTGGCATCATCGAACAGGATCTCAACATCATCCACAAAACGAGCTAAAAGACTGGTGACTTCGTAATGAAGGTAGACATCCTCTTCCTCAATCAACTCGGTACGGCTCATTTCACTGAAGACCTGCTTGAGGCCGCCCTTGGCTTCCTCTAGCGTGTTCCGATACTGATACGGGGGCATGACATGGCTTTGAGAATTACCCAGGGTGCAGACGCAGTTGGGACTGCTCGGGCACGGGGCGAGGCGATGATTTCTCATTTCCAATCCTCCCACTGTGCTCCCTACGCCATGGTTGCCCATAGGAACTGGGACAACAATATCGTTCGCAGAGAATATCGTGTCGCCATGAGGCCGCTCCAGCTCCTTCTGATGAAGATCCGATTAGCCGTATGCCTCGGATCCCGGCACAGACTGAACACAATAACTCAGGCTGATGACTCGGATACTGTACGCCTCACCGTTGAGATTGCTCGGTCTCCCCTCCCTCATTCCTTCCTCCGGTTAGAATCATCCCGCGTGTACGCATAGGCCCATGCAATGAGGAAGGCCTGTACGGGAAGCCTCGCCCATAGCATGGCTGCGCCGATCTCAGGAAACAGGTCAGGGTGGACCGCCATATGAATGTTGGCGGGGAAGACCGCGATCAACAAGGCTATCAAGCCCAACGCCGCAAGGTGTTTCACCCTAGGAACAAGCAACAGTCCTCCCAATGCGATCTCGGCCAGGCCGCTCAGATACACCAGAAAGAGATGCCACGGCAGGTAAGGCGGCATCATCCTCGTGTAGAACTCCTGGGCCAAAAAATGGTTCACACCGGCGCCCATAAAGAAGACCGCGAAGAGGTATTTCATACTGATTTGAAATCGACGCATCATGTGGGATCGATTGCGAAGCCGGTACCGGATCGGCGCAGCGCCTATGTCTTGCAAGTACGGGGAGTCGATTTTGTGCCAGCTTCCGCCGAGACATTGAATGAGCAACAGGGGCTTATTGTTTCTATTCCCCACGCGACACCTCTCCATCTTCTACGCTTCTGTTCGATTTCTGGGCCATGCCAGTTGAGTGAAATAGCCTGCCTGTGAGCCTCCCACTTGCGCCGGAGGCACGACTTCTCCGCATTTGAGATGACGTCGTACGTTCGCTTCACGCCGCCGGTTTGAGCAACACCTTCGTCCACCCTTTCTCACGCGCATCGAAATGCTTATACGCGTCGGGGGCTTCCCTCAACGACAATTGGTGCGACACAATGAACGACGGCTTTGCTTTGCCTTCGTGAATCAGATTGCAGAGGTGACGATTATATTTTTTGACGTTGGCCTGGCCGGATCCCATCTGCAGACCCTTGCTGAAGAACAACCCTAGGTCGAATGCAATCTGGCCTTTCTTCTCCAGCTTGTCGGAGGCTTTGGGGTCTTCAGGGACGAAGACACCGGTCACGCCGATGCCGCCGGTCGGCTTCACCGACCGCACCAGCTGATTCATCGTAAGGTTCGGCTGTTCGTTCCCTTCGGAATCATGGGCTTGATAGCCCACGCATTCACATCCTCGGTCGGCGCCTTCGCCGCCGGTAAGCTCCAAGACCTGCTCGATTGGGGACACCTTCGAAAAGTCGATCGGAATGGCACCGATTTTCTCGGCAAGCTTAAGTCGATCAAGCAATCGATCGACCACCATAATCTTGCTTGCGCCCTTGATGACCGCCGAATAGGCAGCCATGAGTCCGACCGGTCCGGCTCCGTAGACCACGACGGTTTCGCCTGGCTTTACGCCGGCCAGCTCGGTCGATTCATATCCGGTAGGAAATATGTCGGCGAGCATCACGTAATCGTTTTCTTTCTCGCGCGCATCGTCGGGAAGAACCAGGCAATTGACATCGCCATACGGTACGCGCAGGTATTCGGCTTGCCCTCCGCTGTAGGGCCCCATACCGGCATAGCCATAGGCAGCTCCGGCCGTTCCGGGGTTTAGCGTGAGGCAGAACCCGGTGAGTCCCCGTTCGCAATTC
>JBBRRN010000517.1:0-2664 GCA_038200685.1 Nitrospirales bacterium | reverse complement strand
TTGGTCATTTGTACCGAAGGGGTATCCGAGCTTCTCGGCAAACAACATACCGTGAATCCCCTGTCTGCTGGAAGCGCGGGACTTGCGCCCTTAGTTGAGAGCCTACTGCATGCCTGTCATCGTAGCGATTCCAAGAAAAACGAGTTTGTAATAGTCGGTCGAAAACCGGTCCAGATAAACATTAGTAAATGATCGGATGATCTGGTTCGGTGGTAGTTCAAGCGATCCGGTCTGCTCATACTGTGTACCTCGTATTTGGCCGATTACCCTGCACGCAATCCCACAGGAGGATACAATGATAATAAGTTCGGTCATTACTGCCCTTGTAATGTCACTGGCGCTTCTGTATACCATTTGTCTTATGGTGTTTAACCGTACGGCCAATGAAGTGTTTGCCCGGACCGTCGGAGCCATCTGCAAATCTACCGGCGTCATACTCCTGCATAGTGTGCGTCTGGTATTTACCGGCTGCCTCTTCCTCATCGATGCGCTCCTACAGCAATTCAAGTCGCGCCACTAGCACGCATCCCCGCAAACTTCTGAACGCGAAGAGGATCGTGCCGTTTCCGATGGCGCAACGGCGGAGACGCGCCCCGAATCCGCCTGTCCTTACGGAACCGCCACATCTACCATAATCTGCCGACGTGAGCGGACCCTGTCGGTCACCTCGCGTGGATTCCAAGCATACCAATTAGATTTCGGCGACACATGCAAACCAGTCGCTAAGCAACTTGCTCGTTCCGACCGTTAACTGTCCGGTCAAACCGCTGGAAGTGGCTTGGACTGCATTGCGAGTTAGCGCTGCTTCAATGCGCGAGCGGATGTCGGGAGTGATGCTTGCCGCGACGATATTGACGGCCCTATTTGATCGACTGGTGGCCGTGGCGTCCGGACGATTGATTTCAAGTCTGGCTTGTTCGGTCAAGTACTGCTCATAAAGCTCTTGGACGTATTTATAGCCTTCAACACGGCGAGCGAACACCTCCTGAAACACATCCAAGGGTCGGGATATAAGACCGTTCGCAGCCTCAAGCGCTTCGACGAATACATCCGCCCTTTCATCATTCAGACGGTCAAGCGATTCCCCATGGTGGGTCCCATGCCTGTTGGCCAGTTCTGGAAGCCGGGACGAGACTCCTTCTGTACCAACGGGCATTCCACCACCCACATTGGAGCGTTTGTACACTGAGAACCAGAGGGTGCGGAGATTGCCCTGGATCTCCTCGATAGAGGTCCCCCCTCCGTAGAGATCGTCGGCTTCAGCGCGCCGCGCCGCGTACTCATCAGGAGACAGACGTCTGACCTGTTCTAGGCGGAATAAGACCATCTCGTTAAAGGAGAGTTGCTCCTCAATGGCGGTTATCACCGTGCTGTAGTCCTTGAAGTGTAACGCCTGTCTTAGCTCTCGTAGCCCCTCCTGGGTAACCTCGTCGCGTCCGTACGTATACTCTTCTCTAGTGAGCATCAACGATATGTCCTGACCCAACTCGTCGTCCGAAAGCACTTCGACATGTTGAGCCGTAAGTATATCTCCCATCAGTCGCCTTATTTCGTCGAGGCGTTCGGAAGTGATTGCGGCAACGAACTGCTGATAGAGAGCTGTGTCCAAATGCCGCAGCAACGGACTGTAATTGCCTACGAGTAAGTCGCTGCCTGCCCGCAGATCGAGGTTTGCTTTTTTCTCGTGTGCTTCCTGACTCCATACCTCATTCTCGGCGCCAAGTGCTTCCTTTTGTATGAAAGCCAGTGCCCTTTGTCTTAGTGCGAGGTCTTCAAGTTGCTCTGTTTGTGTACCAACCCGTTTGTCAACGACTTTCTCAGGTGGTTGTATTCCTTCGGGATTGGGCACAAGGCAAAAGTTATGATGAGCTAGATATGAGCCGGTTGCCGCTGCTCGGCTAGGTGGCTAAGGGCGAGGGAGGTAAGGGTCGCGTCAATTTACAATTTCTGCTTCTCGCCGTATAACTGCTGCATGCGCTGCAGAGTCTCCGGGGGGATATATTCGCGCCGGGTTGGATCCGTTCTCAGCCATTCCCTATAAAAAGTTAACTCGCGTTCATCTTCCGCTTCGTTTGCTATCATGGGATCTTGGTAGAGGTCCAGTGCCTGCGCAAGCGCCTGCAGGCGCGTCTCGGCTTCGAACGTTCTCTCTCGGTCTTCTCCACCCAAGACACCGTTGGCCCGCGAAAGGAAGTCATCGCCCAAATCAATATGACCGTATCCGCTGAGATCCACAGACCGTCCTTGCTTTGTGGCACGTAGCTTAAGATGCGCCTGGATCCCGTGGGCCTCCTCGTCAATGTCCGCTCGGATTTCAATTACTTTTAGAGTAACGCCCGGGTGATGACTAAGCCAATTCACCAGTTTGTCCTTTTCCACGTTCGAGAGCGCGTTGGGGGCAGTCAGTATGAGGCGTTGCTCGTTAAGCGTCAAAGCCATCCGCTTTGTCGGAGAAGAATTATCAAGTCCTTCTCTTTCGTCACGTATGCCCACGCCGCTTATTACCGCCAAAGCGCCAAGGATCGCAGTGACACCGGCGATCGTGCTCTTGTATTTCCGGATGAAGTCCCTGGCGTTTTCCAACCACTCTTTCGTTTCAGATTTAGGCCGGACACTTCGGGTAAGGGCGTCGATCGCATACTCAATGCGCTCTCCCTCATCCGA
>JBBRRN010000516.1:0-2690 GCA_038200685.1 Nitrospirales bacterium | reverse complement strand
TATCTTGATCGATCACCTTAGCTAGATTTCCCACTCCGTGCGTGTTCACGTAAAACACGCCCTTAGCATGGCTCACCTTCCTTAATCCAACCTCATCGCTTGCCGCGAACAACTTTGTCCACTTAACATAGAGCGACTTATCGTGGAACATCCAGAATTCGCCTCCATCCGTGTATAGCGTCTCCCCAGGCGAATAAATGTGCGGCGTTGCGTCCGTCGGACGCTGCCAGGCATCTGTGTGCGTTGGGGTGTTCGGCGGAGAGAAACTGCAGCCCATACGAATAGATGTCAGCAGTATCACTCCCAATATCAGCACAATAGCGATCACCAAGACCAAGGCTGAGCGTTGTTTCGACGTGTCCATCAACTCTCCCACAGTAGACATGCTATATACACACTTTGCGACTCACATGGTTGGATTGCCTTGCTCGGTCACAGGGACCCTGTGTGCCAATATAGATTGACCGCGACACGATGTCGCTTGCGTGATTTTCACGCCCATGCGGGACGTGACCGGGTGTCCCATCACCTGTACTCTAGGAGGAACGGCGGCGAGGTAACGGACCGTTGGAAGCCCTCTGACAACGTATCCTACCCGGAAACGGGGCGAACAATCTGCGCCCGAAGAGATCGTGAGCCGGTATCAGGCGCGTATTGTGAAGGCGCAGCAAGCGGGCAAACTCGCGCGGGTAAAACACCTGCAGGGCATGCTCGCGCACTCTCAAAGCGCGAAAGTTGTCGCTGTTGAGCGTGTTCTTGGTAACAAGGGAAGCAAAACTCCGGGGGTAGACGGCGAAACATGACTGACCCCAGGGAGAAGAGAGCGGGGGATGGCGTCGATACGGAAGCGAGGCTACTGTCCTCTTCCACTTCGACGCATCTACATCCTCAAGAAGAACGGCAAGAAGAGACCCCTCGGCATACCGACCATGAGAGACAGGGTGATGCCCCGCGACCGGTAAATGTGAAAACGAATCCATAATCAGCTTGAACGGGAGGTTACCGACTTCTATCCATGACTTATGGTTTGTATTGAATGCCTCTATCACGATGCGTGAGTTGTAATAGGGATGGTTTGCAATGGGACGTTCACGGACTCGCAGTACGAGCTCAGCGGTGTGCTGGTCAATCTCCGATCCTGAGATCGCTGAGATAGAACGCAACTCTCCTAGCTCTTCGTCGCTCACGTGGACTCCGGTTTTTTCCAAAGACAAGGGAAATCGGTTCACAAACAACAGGCAAGCTCGGATTCTTTGCATCTCGTTGATTCCCGCTCTATGCGCGAACCACTCGGATTGTGCCGGCGTGATCTTGCTCATAAATTCTGCAAACGCAGGCAATGGAATCTGCCCGTGCTCGTCCGATCGGAGTAAACTGAGTATCCTGATGGGGATAACCGGCTCCGAAGTGGTGAACCAGTACGGATGGTTGACCAGCAGTACTCCGTTTGACCACTTGTAGAAAAACCGCTTGTTGATTCCCTGGATTCGATCTAGAAAGTTTCGAGCAGGCTTTCCGGTTGGGTCCTCGAATCGATTTTGGCCGTACGGCGGTATTATGGCGAGAACAGGTACGGAGGTGCCTCTGGCTATTTGTTTGAGGCACAGACTCAGGTCGGGTTGCACCGATCGAGCCGCCGGATGGACCAATTGTGGAGCCTTCGCAAGCAGCTCGTCACGCTGTTGCTGTTCCGCCTCTCGCACTTTACAATCTGCATCCGTCTCCTTCTTCTCGGCTACGTTACGTTGGTCGGCCGGGTCGGTATCGTGATCGCCAGGGAGCATCCATGCATGCCGGATGGCATCTCGAACTCCGGCCTCGAGGTGCCCGGTTGCCATCCACGATAGAGCGCGGTCCGACTCACCAATGTACAAGAGCGGAGCAAGATAGTCAGGATTGGACGAGGGACGTGTACCATGAAAACTTACAGAAGTCGGCTCAGGAACCGGAACGACGGTCCCATCAGGCTGCTCGGTCTGTGGATCCTGGTGCAAATAGTCTCGGTGGAAATAGTCGGCTGTTCGTGGCGGAAGCGATTTCAGTGCAATTGAGACCGTTCCGCCACGAACTGCCGTCTCTTGTTGAGACGGCGTAAGAGCGCCAAAGAAGAAATTCGCCTGATCCCAGAAACCTTCTCCATCAAAGAGAGTGTCTATTAAGGCATCACTATCTATATAGAGCGCCTTCTTTAGTTCAGGTCTATGGCGAACGCGCTCCTGCATTGTCAGAGGCGCGAGCTTCCGCATCGTGGCTACGAAGTTGCTCAGCATGTCTCCTACAATGCGATCATAGTTATCCGCCCTACTTTTCGCCGCGAACGTTTCAGATAGCGTGTAGGTGTAACCCGGCTGAGATCCGGATCGCACCCAAACCCATTCACCTCCTCTGATACTCAGCAACCGATAGAGCGCATCCATCATCCTACTAACAGGGATACGATCGCACTCTACGAGAATGGGATACCCAGAGGAGCTATCGGCATCGTCGATCTCTAACCTTACACCGGTTTGTGCGGAATACTGGTCCAGTATAGCTTTGAGTGGGAGGCGTCGAGCAGAGAGCGTGACGGGCATTTCTAGTCGCCTATCCTGCTGCAATATTTCGGTCGTGATGCCTTCTGCAACAGACGATGATGCAGCAATCACTATGATTGATAGTGCAATGAGTCCAGACAATATCGGGCCAACTCT
>JBBRRN010000515.1:0-2703 GCA_038200685.1 Nitrospirales bacterium | reverse complement strand
GTCGGTCGATCGCTTCTTTGGCGAGGGCCTCAAATGCTTGCCGAGCCGTGACAAGGCTACCGAGCCGCAGATGCAGCGTGGCAAAGAGTCGTCGGGCTTCCGTGTTGTGAGGATCTAGCGAAAGCAGCTCTTTCAACGCAGCAGACGACCGGCCATACTTGCCGGCATTCATGTGGGTGATGGCTTCTTCAAGAAGCACGCTTTTCTTGCCGTAGCCGACCACACCCAGGCTGTACGCCCGAGAGGGAGCCTTTTTGTCAGCTTTTTGAGAGGGTTTCTTGTCGGTCCGCACACTATAACCTTAGCAGATCATGGACAGATACGAAGTGGCTCTCATGGCCGACTTGCGCCAGATTTTGTGTCGGTTCGATTTCATACGAACTTGAGGTGGGCAAACTGAAGTGAGGGGTGCGATCCTAGTGCCGCTATGGTCTTCGTATGAATTTTTAACTTCATTGATTATTAAGGAGTTTAGCCCTCTTTTTCCTTCTTAGTTCCTCGCGCATTTTCAAAATATGGAAAAGCCTGTCAAAAATCGCCGCGAGAGAGCTTGTTCATCGAGCGATGGCAGGCGGACACAAGTATATGGACCGGTCCTTCTGTATGGAAAACCGAAAAGCACGAACCAGTGTTCAGCAGGTAGGAGGGGTGCTAAGCAGGTTGTGAAAAAACTATTCCGGCACAGCAGCGCTTCAATAGCTTGCACGTCTGGGAGAAGGATGGAATATTCCCGCAGAGCCTCGAGCAATCGAGCAGCAAGTCCGACCGTCTGATCGAGGGAGCCGAGCACTGATCGGGGTCGCTGGAGCAGCTCTCATGCAACAGATACGTTAGTTGGTTGTGTCGATGACGAGCCTTATGGTACCGTTCTCCATTCCGATTTTCATGCTCAGTCGTTTCCAGGGGATGATCGGTCTCTCCACGTACCCGTAATAGAAATCATGGATTTTTTCTCTTTCGGACAATCAAGGTGGATTAGGCATGCCTCGCTCATCTGTCTGCTGGCAGCGCTGAGTGTGCTGCCATTTCCTCTCACCTTGCGGGCGGAATCGGGAGGAAATAACTCAGGACGCGTCTCCCTCGACTTCAATGATGTCGAACTCTCTGTTTTTGTTCGCTTCATCAGTGAGTTAACCGGTAAGAATTTCGTCTTGGACGAAGTGGTCAAAAAGGCCGGAGGGAAAATCAGCGTGTATTCCCCGAGCAAGGTTACCCCCGACCAAGCATACAGCATGTTCGTAGCGGCGCTCGAAGTCAGCCGTCTGGCTGTCATCGCGAAAGGCAATGTCCACCAAATCGTGGCAATGGGCGAGCTTCCTCCTGAACGAGGAGCGTTCGTCTATAAACTTAAGAACGCCAATGCGACCGACCTTGCCGCCATCCTGACCAATCTCGTCGCCCGATCTCAGACCGTGGTACAGGCAACACCGGGCACCAGGCCACTCTTTAGACCCTTGAGCGAATTCGAAGCCCCCGTCCAGGTTTTTGCGGACAAGGCGACGAACTCGATCGTCATCAGTTCGACAAAAAGCGCCTACTCGAAGTTGCTGTCCGTCATACGGGAGCTCGATACCCGCCGGAACAATGTCTTTGTCGAAGCCGTCATCTTGGAGGTACAGGTCTCCCGGCTCAAACAGATCGGGAGCGACCCTCTTCAGGTCATCGGCTTGGGCAAGAGCGGTTCACTGCAAGGTCTTGCTGGATTGAATAGCGACCCTGGCGCTTTGTCCAGTATCGCGCAGGCCGTTACAGGGGCTGCTGGGGGCGCTGCAACGGGAGGAGCGCTGGCAGCCCTCAATACGGTCAACGTCCGCGCCTTCCTACAACTGTTGCTGAGCCTGACAGATACCAATGTCCTGTCAACCCCCCAAGTGCTCGCCGCAGATAACCAAAAGGCGAAGATCGTTGTGGGTGAGAATCGTCCATTCCCCACAGGTCAAGCCCAGGGAATCACAGGTGGAACTCTCGTCACGATCGAGAGAAAAGATGTCGGTGTCACGCTGGAAATCACCCCGCAAGTGATGGAAAACGATCTAATTCGATTGGAAATCAAGCAAGAGCTTACAGCGATCGCGGAGAATGTCGCACAAACGATCGGGAGCGGAACGGCCAGCATCCCGGTCGGACCCACCACGACCAAACGGTCGATGGAGACGACCACCGTCGCAAAAGATCAACAGACGATCGTCATCGGCGGGCTCGTGCGCGATAACATCACCATCAACGAGAGAAAGGTTCCGCTCTTAGGCGATATCCCGTTCTTGGGTTGGCTGTTCAGATTCCAGAGCGTACAGGTCGAGAAGCTCAACCTACTTGTGTTCCTCACCCCAACTCTAGTCAGGGATGAAGTAGACATGGTGGAGTTGAATGCACGAAGAGCAGCGGAGCTGGAGACACTACAGCGCGAAACTCGGATTGAAGAACCCTCGAGATTCAAGCAGGATGTCCTAGAAAAACTCGAACGGCAGAATGGAACTCTCCGGCCCCTTCCCATCCATCCGCTCCGCTCCAGCCACCCGTGAAACCTGAATAGCCTCTGATCAATCTGGTGCTGGCCGCCCAACCGTAAGGCCCCTCTGGCCGTCGTTCGTCCCTTCTTCCGCTTGCACTTTAGCGCGGCCCACGGCATAGTGCGGACCGGAATTCACGGGGAGAGGAGACACGATGGGACGACGCCTCGCGGCCGAAGCACTCGGCACCTTC
>JBBRRN010000514.1:0-2710 GCA_038200685.1 Nitrospirales bacterium | reverse complement strand
CCTGAGTAAATTTCATTCCTACTTGCATCGAATCGGTGTGGCGCCGATCGGGCCTCTTACATCGGAGACGTTGACAGGATTTCTCCGTTCTATGCAGGAGGCGCAGTTGTCTCGCGCCTCCTCATTACGTTGTCTCTCGGTCATTCGTGGATGGCTCAAGTTTCTGATGCAGGAACGGATCATCGAAGAAAACCCTACCATCGGATTGGTTCCGATCTCACGCGGTGTCCGACTACCCAAAACGCTGTCGCAGCAGGACGTCACTGCATTGTTGGAGCTGGGGGCCGTTCCGACTCCTGAAGATCTGCGCGATCGTGCGATGGTGGAGTTGCTCTACGCGACGGGACTCCGTGTGTCGGAATTGGTGATGGCCGAGGTGGCACTGGTCAATCTCGATGTCGGGTATCTCCGGGTCACGGGCAAGGGCGCGAAGCAGCGTCTCGTGCCGATGGGTGAGCGGGCCCGGCAGCTGTTGGAACAGTATGTGAAAGAGGCGCGGCCAGGGCTGCTCAAGAAACGGGCTTCACGGTATATGTTTGTGTCGAGGCGAGGTGGCCCGTTGACACGGCAAGCCTTTTGGAAATTGCTACGACACCGTGCGCTGCGGGCTGGAATCAGGCAGATCATTTCGCCGCACATGCTTCGGCATTCGTTTGCGACGCATCTACTTGAGGGCGGCGCCGATCTTCGGTCTGTTCAGGTCATGCTCGGCCATGCCGATATTGCGACAACGCAGATCTACACGCATATAGAACGGGGACGCCTGAAGCGGGTGCATGACAAATATTTCCCTCGGGGTGACAGTGTTAGGGGAAAAAAGCATAGCTGAGAAGATCCGACTTAATGAGCGGTGTGCGTGCCAGCTGAAAATGGCAAATGGAGCGCGAGATTCGATTGACAAGGGCATGTGGAGTTGGTAGCATCCCACCCAGGTTGCTAGAAAAATCGGGCGGATAGCTCAGTTGGCAGAGCGCCACCTTTACACGGTGGATGTCGCAGGTTCGATCCCTGTTCCGCCTACCAGAGCAGAGGCTGGTCTAAGGGGAGCAGGACAGATCATTGAACAACAATCATGAAATGTTAAATGGGACCGACCACTAGATATAGTCTTGTCCCTCACGTCTTCCGCTATACGTAGAGTTTTATGGGGCCGTCGTTCAGCTGGTTAGGACGCCAGATTGTCAATCTGGAGGTCGCGGGTTCAAATCCCGTCGGCCCCGCCATTTTCTCCTGTGTGCGCGTGACTCCGCCGGTAGAGAGGTGAGTGCTTTCTCGCAGACTGTGGAACAACGCTGTTGACATGCCAAAATTTCGCGTTCGCATGGGTGGAATCACTGCAGTGCACCGCGCGGGAAACTAAAAAAAACCGTCTAATTCAGTTCGCCGTGAGACGCGTGTCGTATGTTCTGGTACGGCGTGCCGGGGTGGAGTTGGTGAGCAGGGCGACATGTTAGTATTCTGCTAGAGTCTGGAAAGGGTATCCCCTCATGTTTCAAACAGGTCTCACGGGATTGATGGGCTCGCTTGGAGCGGTGTCGAAAATTGTGCTCGTGATCCTGTTTATTTTCTCAGTCATTTCGTGGGCGATTATCTTCTCAAAATGGCGTGCGTTTCGTGTCGCAGACCGGGAGGACAAGCAGTTCTTAGCTCTCCTTGTGAAGGCACATAGTCTTGATGAGTTATATCGGCAAGTTCGACGAATCGAAGGGAGTCCCAGCGCCTGTGTATTCGAAGGGGTTATGGAGCGAGTGGGCTCTGGGCGAGCCGAGGGGAGGGATGGTGGCAGTCCTGGACCAGTTGATCACCATCTGATAGAGCGGGCCGCGTCCCATCTCGCACAAAGTCAGCTCTCACGCCTCGAGAGCTATCTCCCGTTCCTTGCCACGACGGGGAACATTACTCCGTTTATCGGGCTGCTCGGTACTGTCATGGGAATCATTGATGCATTTCGGGAGATCGGCACCCAAGGGACCGCCAGTATTTCTGCCGTCGCTCCCGGCGTGGCAGAGGCGCTCATCGCGACGGCAGCAGGTCTGTTCGCCGCCATCCCCGCGGTGATTGCCTATAATTATTTCCTGACTCGGATTCGCACCACGGCGTTCCGCTTGGATTCGGTCACGATTGAGCTCTTGTCATCCCTCTCGACCACGGTATCGAAGGTAAAAAAACCAGTTCCGGTCGGAGTTCAAGGATGATCCTTGAGTCCCGTCACCGCCGGTTTCTGGCAGAAATCAACGTCATCCCTCTCGTCGATGTGGTCCTCGTCCTCTTGGTGATTTTCATGGTCACCGCGCCGATGTTGTATCGAGGGATGGATATCAAACTCCCGACGTCTGCCACGAATACAATCAAACCGGAGATGCGTACGGTGCTCACAATCGAAAAGGATCAACGATTGTATCTCGACAAGGACCCGGTTGGTGTGGCCCAGCTCGAACAGAAATTGAAGGTCTTGAAACAGGATCATCCCGATGTATCGCTATATCTCCGGGCTGATCGCGATGTCCCCTACGGTGTCGTGGTGCAGGTGATGGACGGCGTCAAGAAAGCCGGGATCGAAAAGATCGGGATGGTGACGGAGCCGATGGGGCCTGAGCGCATGGGAGCGCCGCAAATCCCGGGTCTCACACCGAGAAAAAGTTGACGCAACGTACGCGAGGGGGCTGGTAGTTATGGCATCCCAGGCGTCGCTCCTTTCAGGGTCGTGGCT
>JBBRRN010000513.1:0-2716 GCA_038200685.1 Nitrospirales bacterium | reverse complement strand
TCGTCCCGTTGTTTATCCCACCCCTTCGTGAACGCCCTGATGATATTCCCTTCCTGGCCCAGCACTTCCTAACCGCGAGCTCAAAACGGGCGAATAAAGCGTTGCGAGGCTTTACACCGGCTGCCCTCAATCGGCTGGTTGCACATCCTTGGCCAGGAAATGTCCGCGAATTAGAAAATGTCATTGAAAAGGCCACCGTCATGACGCGCCAAGACATGATTACACCGGACCTCTTGCCCGCTATGGCCGCATTGCCGGATTCGCCGATGAAACCGCTGACTGAAGCGAAGGAAGAGTTTGAGAGAACCTATCTCAAGAACGTCCTGCACCTCACCGGCGGTAATATCTCGCGCGCGGCCCAATTTGCCGGACGTTATCGGGCGGACTTCTATAAAATGCTCAAAAAATATGGCCTGCACCCCTCAACGTTGAAGGCCAAAGCAGAAGCCGAGTTTGAAGAGCTGGAGGAGGAGGGCGATCTTACGAAAGCCGAGCGCTAGCCCGTATTTCTTTTCACGGCGTGAACCGCCGAATTATATACACGTTACAACGTAGAGCCTCATTGCGCGATCACTTTCTGCCGCAAGCAACTTTCCATAGTTCTTGACCGACACTCATGGGTGCAATGGGTTTCCACGTGTGTTCTACCGAAGCACTATACACCTCCACGCCCTGTCCCATATTGCCAGCGAACTTCGTATACGCAAGCGCAAGACTACGATCTTGTGCACAGTCATATGCTTGCTGCGCCTTGATAGAGGAGTACGAGTTGGCCCTTCCGGCGTGTGTAGTCCGTAAGTCGAATAAAGACCACATCTTCACCTGATCGCCTTTGCGGCGGATGGTGTCTGGATCCGCATATGCAATCACTCCTGCTATCTTGTTAGCGCTTACCTCAACCCACTCCGCGTATGCAGGTCCACAACTCAGTACCAAGAGTATAATTACAATCAGCTGTCTCATTGTAGAATGTCTCCTGAGAGATCATCATGGGGACATCTTGAGTGTCCCCCCGTTTTAGGTAGCGGTCAAATGATACTTAGAATTGTGACGCGGCAGCTTGTGGGTATTACTCGCGTCGTCTAAGCATGTCTTGACATTACTGCACCCCCAGTACCGTAAAAACCAGGAAAGTCCCTAGTCAAGATATTGGTAAAGATCAGGAGAGATTTTGACTCTAACGTGGCACCGCGTTGACCTGCATCGTCGGATCATCACTCTAGGAGGAGATAAAAACCGCGTTGAAGACTGCCAGCAAGGAGGCGGGGATAGAAAGCCTACGTTTTCACGATCTCTGGCATTGCGCAGCAATAAACCTGAGACGGGCATGCACATTCCAACAAAGCGGTGTAAGTCGTAATTACTTGGAGCTGGCGAGAGGAATTGAACCTCCAACCTGCGGTTTACAAATCGGAACAGACCCGTTTTCTCACCCTTCTCCACCATCACCAGAACCAACAGAATCACCAATGGAATGGCCAGGTTAGGCGCTTCAGCCACGTTGCATACGATTGCGTGTGGAGAGGGCAGTTAGCAGGAGTATGGTTACATTTACGGTTACAGTCTAAAACATTAGGTAAGCGTATAAATGACTAAGCTGGGAGATTCCAGAGGACCACGGAGCGATGGTCAAGGAGCAGGCGATGCGCCGGATGGCGAGAGCCACCGGCGCACGGCTGCCGGTCCCCCGGCAGCCCCTAAACTTGTCAGAAAGACATTTCTCGTCGATCACACGGAATCCCACTCAGACACACAGTCATCAGGCGGGTCGATTTGGTCCGTCAAGATTCATGACTTTGGGAAGCAATGGATTGAGAGTTCATGGGGAAAGGTGAATCCTCAACCGGGCAAGCGAGGCTCTAAAGGAAAGTCAGCCAACAAAGAACAGAATGAAAAGAGGGCACGAGCGCGTGCGACCGGCGAGATCAGAAGGAAATGCCTTTCCATCGGAGCAGACCATCTCGTCACGCTGACCTATCGCGACAATGTCGAAGATCGAGAGCGAGTGCTGACGGACCTGGAACGATTACGGCGTATGCTCTCGCGCGGTGGCTACTCGATGCCCTACGTGGCGGTATTGGAATGCCAGAAGCGCGGAGCGATCCATCCACATTTAGCGGTCCGTGGATTTCAGGATATTCGTCTCCTGCGGCGCTGTTGGTACAAGATCGTCGGCAAAGCTCAGGGCCAAGTGAATGTGAAGGGGCCACGGCCTGGAACCTCCCCGGTTAAACTGGCCCGGTATCTCTCCAAGTACATCAGCAAAGATATCGACAGCCAGCCACGGGAGTTTGAGGAGCACCGGTACTTCTGTTCGTTAGGAATCGCCGTACCGACAGAACGCTTTCAGATGGTCCTGACCCGCAACGCGAGAAAAGCCGAATCGAAACTCTTCTTCCTTATGTTCAACGACACGCTCCGTCGCGTTGGAGACTACTGTACGGTCAAGCACTGGATCGGAGGGGCAGGGACGTTTGGATGGATCTCAGGCTTCGAGGACCCGACTTGTCACTGGAGTAGGAACACTTCAAGCCTCCCGCCCCCACCTGACCAGGGGCAGGAGGCCTATTCCTAGATGCGCGCGGGCGGGGCTGCAATCGTGCCAGGTTGTTTCACCTGGCGCGATTGGCTCCCCGGAGTAAGCCCCTGCAGCGGGTTTCCTAATTCACTCACACCGACCGAACGACTCGTTGTCCGGCCTCCTCTGTCGATAGAC
>JBBRRN010000512.1:0-2725 GCA_038200685.1 Nitrospirales bacterium | reverse complement strand
AGCTCTGCAAATCAGACGTGTCCCATCGGTAACGGAGCCTAGAGCCTTCCAATCCTGTGTGGTAGTCTGATCTCTAGTAACGGAGGATGCAGAGGCTGCCCATCAATGAGCAGATCAACATCTTTGACAACTAAATATCTAGCGGCGGGGCCGGGGGGCTCCCCATGCTGGCAATGGTGGCCCGAAAGGTCCACGGCATCCACTCGCCGGGTTCGGCTTTCAGGGCCTCGGAGTTTTGCTGCAACGCCGTAAGGTAGTCAAAAGGATTCACGTCGTTCAGTTGGCACGTATGGATCAGGCTCATGTAGATGTCTCCAACCTTAGCCCCTTTTACCGACCGGTAAAAGAGGCTATTTTTCCGGTGAAGCACGACTTTCTTCAAGATTCTCTCGACTGCATTGGAATCAAGCGGGGCGCCATTGACCCGCAGGAACAGGGTTAGGGGCTGCCAATGCTTTCGCATATACTGGATGGCTTTACCCAAGGTAGAGTTGGGTTCGACTTTCTTGCCCACGATTCGCTCGTCCAGCCAGCTCTTCAATTCTTCCATGACCGGCTGACTCTTTTCCTGGTGGAACGCTAGGCGCTCCTCGGGGCTGTGCCCTAGCTGATGGGAAAGGTTATCGTGATGATAAACGGTGGCAATTGCTCGAATAACGTGGCGGCAATCGTCTGGGAAGCTGTCCACTATTTTCACGAAGTTGCGTCGACCGTGGGTCAGGCAAAGGGCCAAGAGCTCACTGGCAGTCATCAAGTCAATTCCCGTGAAGTTGCTGGACAAGGCGTCGCTCATTTGAATCATACCAGGAAGATCGGGGTCTCGCTTTTTCAACAAGGCGGCCCGGTTTTCGCCGGCGTGATTTCTCCCAGTGAAAAACAAGGCGATTTCGAATGCTTCATGGACTGAAACAACCCCGGTAGTGAAGAGTCCGGTTCGGTCATCTCCCTCCTCACGAACAAAATCCAGAATTTTTATCGATGTGTCGTCGAAAAATCCGACTTTGCCCTGAGCGGCGAGCTCAACAATGTGGTCGTAGGCCGGCTCGATCTTCTTTGCTCCTCCGGCTACAACCTCATATTGGGTTGCGGCAGCAATTGGCGTTCCCAGTAAGTGCAAGAAAAGTGCTTGGCGGTAGAAGGGGAGCCCCATTCCGTATTTAGACAGGGCAATCATGCTGACGGCAGTGGCATGATATGGTTCTGGTCCTACGCCCTCAGGAAGGGGAGCCGTGAAGACCTCACCGCACGCACCGCACCGAAGTTGCTCCTGTTCGTAGAGAGTCACTTCGAACTGGGCTTGGCCGACAATATGACGGAAGTGGATTGGCCTTTTCAGCGGATATAGCTTGCCGCATCCACAAGAGCAGCGTTGTCCCGACTGAAGCACTGTGTGAGGCACCTTGACCACAGTTGCACTCTTGAAGGCATCGCGGGGTCTACGACCGTTCCCGCCCTTTTTTTTGGTTGCTTCTTTCGCCAATGATTCGTCGCCATCAATTCCTTCCTCAAGAACTGCAGCTGATGACTCGTCATTTCTAGATGGCTCGATAGCGAGCTGTACTAGCAACTGGTGCGCCTCTTGAAGCTTGCCGTGCTCCTTCTTAGTAAGGGCCCGCCCAGAGGTGGCATTGACGATGGTCTCAAGCTCGGCCAAATCGATCTTGATCTTTCGAGATTTCCAACGTTGCTTGCGGGGACGGCTCATACGGGCCGCTTCAACCTCGCGGATCTCGTACCTCCCCTCCGACTAAGTCTTTTGAGGACACACCGAACGCCACACCGGCGCACCCAAGACTCCGGGATTTCCTGCAGCGAGAAGAACCTGTGCTTGGTGCGCCTGCAGAGCATAACAAGCTTCTGGTCCCTGCGGCCAGGATTTGAACCGACCCTGGGAAAGGCGCTTCTGAGCCAGGTAGAACCCTTGTCCATCATAGGCCAGACATTTAATGGACGTGCCGCTCCGAGTTCGGAATACGAAGACACACCCCGAGAAGGGGTCCTCCGCGAGCTTCTCTCTGCAAAGCTGCGCCAAGCCATCGATCCCTTTGCGGCCATCCACGGGCTCGATAGCCACCAAAATTCTCATCTGTGGAGTAATTTGCAACATTCTCAGCTCACAAACTCGCGCAACAGAGTGACCAAGCCGGGGAGTTCGAGTCCGCAGACCTCTACACGCACCCGCGCGCCGCGGCTGGATTCAACCTCAAGAACGCAACGCTCCAAGCATCTGGCAGGTGCGGGAGGCGACAAGAACTCAAGGAAAGCAGCAGGCACGGGTTCTTGGCTTGGGACAACCGTCAGGACCTGTCTGTTTTCGGCGGGCACTTTCGACTTCAACTTTGCGTGGTCCAGGCCGAGGTTCTTGGCCACCGGGCCGACCCCGTACTTGCCAGCAGCGGCTACCGCTTGCTCCCAAATTTCTTCAGGGATTCTCCGGGGCGTCGCATCTGTCCGTCTCCAGTCGTCGATAGAACGCTTGATTTTCCTCAGTTGTCGGGTCAGTTCCGACATCTCCTGTGTGGGCATTTCCGAGACCTCCTTGAATAGTATTCAAAGGATACCACCCAATTTGAAGAGATATCTAGGCTCGATTACCGATGGGACACATTGCAACGGCCGCTCCCACTTCATGCGGATATGCCGCTCTTTCTGGGGCCCAGGGGCCGCGCCTCGACGGCGCCTGCGCACCCGGGGGCAGCCGGCCCGAGTCAATGCGCGCGAGAGT
>JBBRRN010000511.1:0-2744 GCA_038200685.1 Nitrospirales bacterium | reverse complement strand
GTTGTACGTCGTCGCATCGGTTGGGTCAAACGCAGTCGCCGGAACCGTGGAGGCAGCGTTGAGGTTGGCTTCCACAGCCGCGGTGCTGCTGGCCTGTGGAGCGATCGTGGCTGTGGACAACGTAATATTTCCAACGGTCCCTGAGATGATCCCCGTTGTCGAGGCTTGATAGCCCTGCAAGAATCGACCGCTCGGGTCCACAATCTCTCCAAGGTTGTTCACTTGAAATTGCCCGGCGCGAGAATAGGACACCGTTCCTGCGGCATCGCGCACATTGAAAAACCCGTTTCCATCGATTGCCAAGTCCAGGGTGTTTCCTGTATTAGAAAGGGAACCCTGAACAAAACTCGTCTGGACATCGTTCAGAAAAACCCCCAACCCAACCTGGCCGGTACTTGACCCACCGCTAAGCGAGGCCGAGACCAGATCGGCAAATGACGCGCGGCTTGACTTGAACCCCGCCGTCCCCACGTTCGCGATATTATTCCCAATCACGGACATAGCATTCCCGTATGTATTGAGTCCGCTAACCGCCGAAAAGAGCGTGGTCAAAATTCCCATAATCTGTCTCCTTTACTGATTGTAATGTCCAGTCAACCGACTGATGAACGTCTCTCCTCTACCCGACACAGAACGCGCCTATCCCTCTACGCCTGTTGCACACCTGGCGTCTGTTTCGACGCAAGGGCTGATTCCTGCAGTTCAACGCTCCGCTTCATCAATTTGACGAGGTCCGTCATCTGGTTCAGTTGACTAAACTGCGCCGTCTGCGCAATGAAATCCTGGTTTTCGAGCGGCTTGAGCGGATCCTGATACTTGAGCTGAGTGACGAGGAGTTTCAAGAACTCGTCCTGGCCGAGTTCTTTTGGGCCGGTCGTCGGCGGGGGGGGGTCGTCGTCGTCGAATTGTTTATGGCCGCGAAGTCGATCATGACTCTGTCCTTTCGTTAAAAACGATATCTGTGAACATCTCCATGGCTATGCAAACAAGCTCAACGCACGTGAGGGTCGATGAGCAGGCCGATCCCGATCTTGGGCTTGCTGATTCTGGTCCTGTGGGCCAGGCTGCTGTTCAAACCCTCCGCCATTTCGTCGCGACTGCCGGTCGGGCAACGCCTCTTGCCTGCCCTGTTGATCGATATGTACCTGAAACTGACCGAGCTCCAGCCCAGACTTAGCCAGGTTCTGCTGAAGCTGATCCTGTCGCGTAAACAGAAGTGCCCCCAGCTCGTTTCGATCGGTGGTGAACTCTGTATGCACCAGCTGGTCCGTCATGGAGATCCGCACGCTCAGAGGGCCTGAGTCATGAGATGGAAGCTCCACATGAACGACCTGAGCCTTTCCAGATGCCGACGTGATCATCGCCGAATGATCCTCCCCAAGAAAAGCCTGCGCGGTCTTAAGGTGATCCGTCTGCGGCGTCGCTCCAGAGGATCGCTCTCCATCTATCGACGACTGTGCATGCCGCGCTGATGCGAATTGGCTGTTAAACAAAGAGGACTGGTTGTCTCGTATGACCGATTCAGGAGCTCCGTTTTCTCTGTAATCAAAGAAAGCCCCTTCTCCCGCACCCTGTGCATCAGCCTCGAATGGATTGTGTCCCTTCCCCTCGCTATCGCCAATCACAGAGGCTGATACCGGTGAGCCCGTCAACGCAGGCTCGTCAATGACCGGCTCTTGGAGCTTTGCCGATAGCTGCGCTTCAGTCGACGGGCGATCGAGAGAGTGAAGGACCTCTTTCACAGAGACAGCGGAAAGAGGATTCTGCTCCCCTTGGCCCTCCAGTAAAGGAACAGGCGTCTGACCGGAAACCGAGGAACCCGGTGGCGGTATGCTGGGAAGAACCAAAATATCGGGCGATTGGTTGGGAAGAGCAAGAGGAAGGTCGACTAGCGTGCCCTGATCACTCCGAATAGGCGGCGCATCCAACACTCGAGAGGTTGCGTGTGTTGCAGCGATCTCGCTCAACTGAACATGATCGAGGACTGGAGGCAGCAGCCGGCCAGTGGAAGAGTCCGTGTTCCTGGGCTTCGGTGAATCAGTTAACGCAGGCTCAGGTCCCACAGGGCTCTCGTCATGAGGCGCAACCAGACTCAGGTTCTGCGGGAGGAGAGGAGCTGATTCAATGCTCTGCGCCGTCACTCCTGTGGAGTTCTGTACGGGCTCGCCTGTGTCTGCTGCTGGCCATACCACCTCATGAATGCCCTGCGCTTGGGAAAACGCCACGACATCGATACCACTCAACATAATTCCTATGGCATGGTCGCGAGCGTCCGTCGACAACGCTGGCTCTATCGGATCGTCGGCAGTGGAGAGTGCGGTGAGCGGTTCTTCAGAGAGATCTTGCGTGAGGTCCTTGAGAACGGCAGCAAACATTCCGCTCTGAGCCGATTGCTGATGCTGACCGTTCTCGCCCAACGCGTTCACACTCGCTGAAGCGGCAGCATAGTCGACCGATGAAATGAATAGCCCATTATTCATGATGACGACTACCCCCATCAACCTGTGCTCGGAAGATCAGAATGCTCGCTTTAGGCATCTTCAAGCTCTATGCCAACTCCAAATTTACGAGATATGTCATTCGGCGTAGGGTTGGTGCAGGGAGTGAGAGCTGATGAAGAGACGCAGGGAAAAAGATGCAGGGTGGGCAGGAAAAATTTTCCGTGTCGACGGAATGATTCAGCCTAGGAATCCATGTGAAACGATCCCTATTAGACAGCCTCTACGGAGTGGTGAGAAATTCTT
>JBBRRN010000510.1:0-2752 GCA_038200685.1 Nitrospirales bacterium | reverse complement strand
GATCAGATGCAGGAGTTTCCAATGTCCCCGCAGCATCCCGCGCAGCAGATCCACGCTGACGGTCGACGTGGCACTGAGACTCTGACGCTGGCCGAAAACCTATACGATCGACGGCTAGCCCTTGGGGTCCCACCTCTTACCGTGGACTGCATCGGCGCGAAGGCCTGACTCATCCCAGAAATAGATCATTCCCTTATCTCGCTTGGCCGTGCGCACAATCGTGGGATATGTCTCATGCTGCTAACAGGCAATCGCATCAGGATCACGTTGATACGCCCGCTGCAAGGGCTTCTGCGTAAGCAGGCCAACAGCGACCCGTCGAGGCCAGGCTCAACCGTTTACCAAATCGCTGGACCATCAGTGCGCGCGCGATCTAGCGCGTCCACAAGCCAAAGCCGAACCCGCATTGCCGTGGACTCTTCCTATGGACCCAACGTGTTCCTGCCTCGCAGTCAGGGTGCATGGGCCTCCGGTCTCGGGGCTGGTCTCAAGCACGAGAAGTCTGTAACCATGTCCTCACGCACGCGCTCCACCGCCATCATGCAGGCGGTCTCCAGGGTCCTCTAATCCAGCATCTATCCGTCTCGCATCATGACGGACCGGAGTATGACAACAGCAGCTGTTGTCATACTTACTAACAATGAGTCCCTCGTTCAGCACAGAATTTGAGCGATGAAATATATGGCAGCTGGTTTTTATGATAGCGTATCTTCGCAACGATTAATTTCAACCATGCATACACAAACGGTTTACAAACCACAGCTCGGCGATGGTGGTGTCGACACGACTGCGACATATCTCCTATTACAATTTATGTCATTAGCTAAATACCACATTTGACTCTCGCCATGACCCATGGTACGCTGAGGCGTTGTAATGAGTTAGTGCTAGCCTTCGCGTGTATCGAATTTCATATAATTATTTCAGTGCGACCACTCTTGGATAGGTATTGCGCTTTCGTTCCTTCACTTTCTACGCGTAGATGCCGGACGGAAAGATGGATGGAATGCGGTATTTCTATCTGATTCCCCTTATCTCCATCGACAGTATTCCCCAATGGAGACGCCAAGTTCTATAAAGGAGCCTGTATGAAACTATCCTCTGGGTGGCGAGCCGATAAAACGAGAAAGAACCGTGCACGGGCAACACGAAAACCAAAGATTCGTTGGGAGGTGCTTGGCCTTCCCAATCCTCTTGATACTAGCTCGATAACCTCAATGGAAGACATCCGTCGGCAAGTATCAAACATGGCAAGCCGTGGGTTTGGCCAGGATACTCGGTCACGTACGGCTGAGCGAGAAGCCAAGACCACTGGCCATACTCCTGACTCAAACAGCAAGAGACGTCGCGGTGTGGCAGAGTCATCGTAATCATCAATGAAAATGGGAAATACCCAAGATAAACAGCACGCAATTGGCGACTTAATATGAGTTGCTAGGCAAAGGAGGGCGCCATCGGACGAGCAGGAAAAACCACTATCGCAAAACGTGATCGTGAAAAATCAAAACAAATCCAGCGGCGCGAGAAAGATGCCCGTCGAGAACAGCGTAAGACTGACAAGCCGGTTCGCCCACTGAACACAGAGGGAGAAGATCCAGATTTGGCAGGGCTTCAATGGGGTCCCCAAGAGCCCCTGTATTAAAGGTACCGTGAAGGCAAGCCTCGTACGTCACTCTTCTCTACCGCTGCCTCACAAATTGGTTATCAGCTAACGGCTTTCTGAAGTTCTTGGGTCGCTATTTGGCGATATCTGTGCTCTCGTTAAATCAGCTTACCTCCCAATGGATTAGGCCGAACAGTCCACCCCCAATCGATTATTTCCGTTCCAGATCTCAAAACGCAGATCTGATTCTGTATCAAGGTTCGGATTTCTTCAAAAACCAACAACCAGTTCCGTCAATCTATCTCTAAGGGCTTCCCACTGGGAAAAATTCAAACTCTTCTCTTCCTCCCACCCAACCCATCAATATTGTGGTCTAGCAGGCTATTCACAAATCCCTCTGAGTCTCAACAATTTCATAATACAAGCTGCTCCATCCTATCATTGATCGGCAACAGCCGAATCCGGACGCTCTGCGAGCCACTCTATTCCGAAGTGGGCCACCCGTCGATTCCGTCTAAACAGCTTTTTCTGGCTCTCCTAGGTGAGTATCGGCTAGCGTGACCTCCGAGCGAGCCTTGGTGCGCGAGCTGACGGACAGCGCGTGGATGGCGAACACCCGGCTGGCCCTGGCGGTGGACGTGCTGCCGGGCAATGAGACGGCCCCGCTGCACAGTATGCCGGGGATCTGGGCCTGGCTGGATGCCGGGCCGAAGGAGGAGCGCCCCGCCTTGCTGCGTGGTGACATCGCCTACGGTAGCCAATCGGTCCTGCGTGAGGCCGAGGCCCGCGATCAGCCGTATCTGACCAAACGGCGCGTGGCGAAAAACGTGAAGGCCCTCATCAAGACATGGTTCCGCTCCACCGCGTGGGAAGAGGCGGGACAGGGATGGGAAGGGGGCATGGACCGGCTGATGCTGTCAGGCTGGAGCCGGACACGCCGCGTCATCGTGCTGCGCAGGAGACTCACCGGCGAGATGCTCAGGACCGGGAAGGACGACGAGCAGGAGCTGTGACCTTCCCCCAATTCCGTGGACACCTGGTTAAGCCACTGCCGTCCTCGCTTCGTACTCGGCCGGGGAGTGATAGCCGAGCGTGGAGTGACGCCGCCTCCGATTGTAGAACACCTCAATGTACTCGAAGATATCCTGT
>JBBRRN010000509.1:0-2756 GCA_038200685.1 Nitrospirales bacterium | reverse complement strand
TTCCTGCGCGAAGCCGAATCAGAGGGACGACGATGGACAGATACTGTTGAACGCGTGCAGAGCGTTCCGTCTCTCTGGCTCAATGTGATACAACCGGGATTCGACAGCCCACAGTTAAAAGCAATTGAGCTCGTGAAGTGGCGCGCTAAGCCGGATTCCGCTCCTTTGAAATGGTCAGGGCTACTGCCGGCAGAGACTGCAGAGGAGGACAGACCACCGAGATTCCTTCTCAGCCCGGATGAGCGCGAACGTGATCAATGTCGCCTGACTGTAAGGTGGAAGGTAACACCCAGTGATTTGGATGTTGGTGCAGTGACCTACAAGGTTGCAGTCATCACCGGGCAACAGAATGAATTGGCATCCCGTGAGATTAGTCACTCCGACAAGGAGACCCAGCAATGCGTCTTTACAGGTGCGGACTTTGCCGACTTAGATACGGATGGACGCTGGGAGGTGAAGGTTATCGTCCATCCGGTTGAAGAGCCGGAGCCAGAGCCAGGCGAAGAAAGCACGGCGCCACGGTGGAAGGAAAGCGAAGAATTTGAGCTGACGTTCGGAAGCCCCGATAGTTCTGTGACACCGACCGGTGTGGGGCGTAAGGTGCGTGCACTTGTTGAAGAGGCTGTAAAGCTGTCGGAGGAGGAGTTTGCCCTCGCCTGCCGCTGCGCTGTCACGGAAGACCGTCAAGGTTGTGTTGGCTATCGAATGGGCGGGAAGAGTGGGCGTGTCTTTCGGCCTCCGCTGTTGCGCACCATCGAAGAGGAGTGGTTCGCGCGAGACGGACGGGTAGGCAGGTGGCGCGTACGGGTACGCGAAGATGGCTCACCGCTGCGCGCGCCGGAGTTTGTCGAGATTCGACAGGACGGTCTCGACCATGGCATTTGGCGTAAGCTGGAGGAGGCATCTCGCTTGCTGGGCCAACGGGCTAAAGAGCGCGGCGGGTTCCTCGGTTTGATTCATCATGACAGTGAGCGATCTACCGACTACGTTAACGCCTGGTCTGCTGCCCTCGAGTCAGGTCTTGGAATGAACCGTCCAGACCTGGCTTTAGTACACACGCTTGAGGTTCAGTCGCTCGATGGAACACCGCGCGGATTAATCGTGCTTCCTTCTCATCCGTTGCGTGTGGCTTGGCATCAAGGATACGACGAGTTGGCCTTCTGCCTGCGGTATCAAGAAAGCCTTAAAGCTACAGAAACCGTAAAAACGCTCCGTGAACTCGATGGTAGTTTCCTCCCTGCCTTCCTACCAGGTCTGAAGCAAGGAGAGGCTTTCGTGTTTGGGGACACACTCGGCTTCTATACCGTTGCCATGATGCGCCATGACGAGGCAGAGCCGCAGGCGGCCGTTGCCCTTTTGGCCCGATGTCTCGCATCGTCACGCGACGACTTTGCCCTGTCGGTTGGTCTCACAACCGCACATGCACTGGCCCGAGAGATCACCAAATATGCTGAATTGCATGTAGAGTATGATCCCCTCCGCATTCATGCGCTTCGGCCAGGGGATGGCTTCACCGTCGCACAGGCGCTAGGGTTGACCCTCCGAAGCGATAGATCGGACGCCAGAACAAATGACGACTCGGAAGACGAAACGAACCGTGCGTTGAGAGAGACCAGAACTCACAGACGGCCAGGCTATCGTCTAGATTTGTTTCCAAGTGCATCCACGCGGGACGCCCGGCTATCCGGGCGATTCCTAGCCGAAACGGCGGAGCGGCGTCGAGCAGGAGTCGGCGCGGTTCCAGCCGAGGATCGGTGGATGCTTGCGACATACGAGAAGGAGGGAATCACTCAGCCCCGCCTGAAGTGGGCCCGACGCGACCATCCTGAACCTCACGATGCCGCACACCTGTCGATCGCGTTTGACACCTTCGTTTCAACGCTCGAAACCTTGCCGGACTCATCGCTCATCGAAACGCGTCCTATTGAAGGATTTGGATTGATTCCTAGCGTCTCTCGGTCCTTCTCGTTTCATCCGGCTCCAGCGTGGGTGACAACTGTGGCGCCGAACGTAGAAGGAGAAAAGCATCCGCACGCACGCATACTTACGGATCGTCTATTGCGGATGAACTGCGTGTTGATGCGTCTTGTTGCAGCCAACGTGGGCGGAGGATCTGGCTCATGGCCGATCCTGAAGACTCATATTACAGCAGAAATGGCTGATTCCATTCGGCGACTGCATGAGTTAAGTGATTGGGTCGTAACAGTAGACCGGAACGCGGGTATCGAATATTTTGACGCTCCGCGCGAGGCAGGCGACGTCTACGACGCCTATGTGATTGACTGCGTGCCAGAGCGTCAGGACCTCGACTTCATCCAACTCGTAACTTCTACCAGCAAGATAGACGAAGTTATGTTGCTATTGGACCGTGCACTTGCTGAAATGAACCTCAGCAGCAGTCCTCGAAACTGCGCTTTCTTGCTCAATCGACTGAAGACCATCAGCGGGCGCCTTGCTATGCGCTTTTCCAGCTTAGACGCAGGGCGCGGCGAGCTGATCGCCCTTGCCCTCTTCGTGGACAACTGTATCCGCGCAGATGAGAGTGGCATGAATTGGCCGTCGTTGACGAACGGCTTTCTTGTTCCCCTGGACGATGTGCGCGACCTGCTTTTCGCAGCGGAGAGAAGCACGGTAGCTGAAGAGACACGGGGCGTTGGAAGTAGTCCCCAACTCTTACGTGCTGACCTTGTCCACGTCTCGCTTTCGCGCCGGGGCCTACTTCAGTTCCAGTTCATCGAGGTCAAGTACCGCCGTCT
>JBBRRN010000508.1:0-2782 GCA_038200685.1 Nitrospirales bacterium | reverse complement strand
TTGAGAACCGTGGCGCATTGGCGTGGGGTCAGTATCTTGGTGCTCAAGGGGGCCTTCATCAGCAGCAGCCCTCATTGGGGGCACAGGTGACGGCATCACCACCGACGTGCTGGCCAGCGCGGTTAATGATCGCGAAATGAGGCGCGTAGCCGTCAGTTTCTATTACGTGTAGAGTCTTCGAACAGATTTCCACCGGTTCGCCGCGTCGGTACACATGGTGGTCGTCATCGGCCGCTTCGACGAAGGGTCCGGCGAGCATGGCAAAATATCCTTGCCAGGTACAGGGAGCCTCTTCCGGATAGACCGCAGTCCATCGGCTATCGGCTTGATCCAGCCATAGAGGGCCTGAAGACAGGACGAAGTGAGATACCAACGGAGCCTGGCTCAATAAGCACAGCGCGTCCGGCGTGATTGACTGGGGAATACCTCGGAAATAGGTCGTGCCCAATTCATCGACCACTCGGCTGAACGGTCCGCGAAGTGTGGCATAACGAACGTCCGATTGAGGCTTGTTCGTGGGAAGTTTATACCCCGTCAACGTGACAGAGAAGAAGTGAATGCCGTCAATCACCTGCCAGGGAGAGGCTTTGATCAGATGAATGCCCAGGAAGCCGGCTCCTACCATCCCCGCAATATAGTCGGTGAGCGTCAGCGCCCCTGAAAGGCAGTCGCCCCACTTTTCTGAGTCATGCACCAAATACTGCGGAACGGGCTGATCGGCCACGATATCGGAAATCGTAAATCGTCCTCCCGGTTTGGCGACGCGAAACATTTCCCTGAAGACTTTCCGTTTATCCGGCGCCAGATTGATCACACAGTTGGAGATGATCAGATCGACGGTGCTATCGAGCACCGGGATCGCGTCGGCCATTCCTTTGCGAAACTCGACGTTGGAGGAGGCGTATCCAAGATTAATTGCGACGACGGGGGCATTCTTTCGAGCGATGGCCAGCATCGTGTCAGTCATGTCGATCCCGATGACATGGCCCGTGGGGCCAACAAGCCGGGAGGCTGCGAAGCAATCGATGCCGCCGCCAGAACCGATATCCAGTACGGTTTCCCCCGGGGAGACGGTCTTGAGCCCAGCCGGTGTTCCACAACCATACGAAATCTTGAGGACTTCTTCCGGGATGAAGGATTTGAAATCTGCCATGTCGTAGCTAGTCGGGCAACACATCTGCTCGCCCGTTGACGCAGCCCGAGCATAGCGATCGCTGACCTTTTGGGTAATCTCATCTATTGGCATAGCGTCCTCACAGGCGAATGAAAATATGCAGGCCTGTCCATGTATCAACTTGGATAGAGGTTCGTCAACTCCGTGTTTCCCTAGATCCTCGTCACGCGAAGGGAGGGGAGCAGGACCGCTTGCAAGGTCCTCGTGTATGAGGCGAGGCCCAATCCTGAGTCGTTGGGATCAAGCCTATTGTACAACTTTGAAGGGCTGCTCACACCAGGTTCAGGAAGTTTTTTTCAGCTGTGGATAGGGTGCCGCACAAGCCATGGGTGCGTCAGCTGGGCCTTGTGCGAAGTGTGCCGCGAGGTTGCCGCTCAAGGGCACCACTTGCTCGTAGACCGTAAAGAAGTAGGGGTCTGGAGCCGTCAGTCCATATTTATTCATCAGCATTTGATGCTGCCGTTCGGACTGGATGTGATAGCGCACCTTCGCGGTCAGTTTGAGCCCTGTGATGTCTTTCGGTAATCGATAGGAAAATGTGTAATCCCGACTCGCGAGAGGCATGAGGCGATTGTCATGGAGTTCGATAATCACCGGCTGCCACATGATCCATCGACCCATGGTATCTGTCTGGCTTTCTAATATCTGTTGCTTATGATCTTCGACAGCAAACTCCACCGTAAAGTGTCGATCGGGGTCTCCCGTTGGGAGTTTATGTCCTGCTCCCGCATTGATGAGGGTTAATGTCACCTGAACCTTGTCCCCTGGCTTTGGCTCAGCCGGTTCGGTAACAACTTTGATGCCGACCGCCCGCTTGACCATCTCGGGATCGTGTCCGCCGCGCCAGAGATGTTGGCGACCCCGTCGAATGGGGCCGCCTGTGGCTACCGGGCGTTCGATCTCAGGCATGTGGCAGTTTTGACAGATAAACCCACGCTCCTTCATCCAGTACCCGCCCTCGTATTCGGAATAGGTGCCGCAAGGCCCCCCGTTATAAAATTGCGCTGCCCCCCCCACGACGCTATGGCACCGATAACAGAGCTGGGTCGTGCGAAAGCTGGGATCGAATTTCGTGGGATGAGGGGCGACGGCATCGTCAAAGGGTCCGAGGATCACCCCATCCCGGACGTGGCAGGCCGCGCAGGTCACTCCTTCGTTTTGATAGTCAGGATCGTACTGAGGATTCGGCTCCTGAATGGCTCTTTCTACCCGCTCGCGCGGGATCTCTTTGATCAATGTGGGTTGCTGGTTTTCTAACGGGGTGTGACAGTTTAAGCAGACCCATGTGTGCTTATCCTTCGTCCAATAGGCGTGGAAGAATGGATCGCGATAGGCCTGCGAATGGATGCTGGTTTTCCATTCTGCATAGATCTCCTTGTGGCAAGACCCACAGGATTCCGCTCGTAAACTCGTGAGACCTTCCGGGATCTTTTGGTACGGAATCGCATGCGCATAGTCCGAACGCAATCCGAAGATGACGGTGGGCTTCACCTCGGTGTAGTAGACATAGGTGAGACCCGCGAGGACCAAAAGGCCAATCAGAATTTTTGCAAACAATCGCATGGCAGAAGAATTATCCCTTGAGTAGGCGTGAGGCTCTCTGAGTCA
>JBBRRN010000507.1:0-2785 GCA_038200685.1 Nitrospirales bacterium | reverse complement strand
TCATTAGGCGGTGGGGCCTATGCGCTCTGGTCCCATAAGATTCGTCGGGTGGTCAGAGAACGGCTTTCGGGCCGATCTCCGAATGTATTCTGTCAGGAGTTGAGCGATCGCTACGACCAGTCATTCGACCAGCACCGGCAGATGGCCACGGAGTTGTACCTGTCGGTGGTCTACCGTCCCTTTCCCTCCAAAGTAAAGAATTTCTTCACCAGGCTGGGCACCCGCACTCTTCAACAGCTGCGCGAGCAGGAGACGGAATCTCTCACCAAGCTTGAAGAGACGGCCCACCAGCTCGAAGCGAGCCTGAGGCGCTACGAGCCTCAGCGGCTCGGGACCTATACGAAACAGGACATCGTGTATTCAGACATGCTCGCCTTTCTGGGGTATCTCATCAACGGGGTGTGGGAAGAGATTCCATTCCGTCGCGCTCCCTTGTCCTCCTACCTCCCCACCTCACGGCTCCACTTCGGCGAACGAAACGGGATGGTGGAAATCTGGCATCCCACGGCACGGAAATTTGCGGGGTTTCTGGACATGCAGGAGTACCCCCAGTCTTCCGAGCCCGGCATGAATAACGGCATCCTCTATGGCGAGAATGAGTACGTCGAAACGCAAAGCTTCTCGATCTACAACAAGCGGGACGCCCTCACCTCCCTCGGGAAACAAAAGGGCCATTTGATCGCGTCCGACGATGCCGCGACGAGCGAAATCGAGCAAATGGATCAGGCGGCGGAAGACCTGCAACGTGGCCTGATCGATCTGGGGGAATATCACTACACCCTCGCCATCTTCGGACAGACGATGCAGGCGGTGGCGAAGTCCATGGCTGATACCAGGGCCTTGTTCCAAGAGGGATCAGGCTTCAAGATGGCTTCCGTCGATGTGATTCCTGAATGCGCCTGGTTTGCCCAGATCCCAGGAAATTGGCGTCTCCGGCCGCGTGAGGCGACGATCACCAGTCGGAACTTCGTCTGTCTGAGTCCCTTGCATAACTTCGCGCGGGGCAAACGAGCCGGCAATCCCTGGGGCGAAGCCTTGGCCCTCTTCAAAACCCCGAGCGGCCAACCCTATTACTTTAATTTTCATGCATCCCCTGAGGACAAAGATGTACGGGACGAGAAGTATCCCGGCAACACCTTTATCTGTGGCAGCACGGGTGTAGGGAAGACCGCGTTGGAACTGAGCTTGCTCGCGTTCGCCACAAAATACACAGGCCTGCGCTGTGTGTTTTTCGATAAGGATCGAGGCGCTGAGATCGGGATTCGTGCGATGGGCGGCAAATATTGCTCGCTCACGCGAGGTGCGCCGACCGGCTTCAATCCCTTTCAAGCCGAGCCGACGGCCCACAATCTCACGTTTTGCGAAACGCTCATCGCCCAATTGGTCAAACATCCGGGAGACGCTATTCCACTCCTGTCGGCGAAGGAACAATCCAACGTCAGCCATGCGGTGCGCACAGTAATGAGCGAGGCGGCCTCCCGGGAGCTGCGCAGTCTCTCGCTCATCGTACAGAACCTTCCGGCCACCGGTGACCACAGTGTGAAGGCGCGTCTGAAGAAATGGACGAGAGGCCAACCGCTCGGATGGGCCTTCGACAATCCGACCGATACCCAGGATTTCACAGGCGCGAGCCTGTTTGGGTACGACTATACGGAATTCCTTGACGATCCCGAGATCCGGACGCCGATCATGGCCTATCTGCTCCACCTGACGGAGCGCCTGATTACCGGCGCTCCGTTTATCTACTTTATGGAGGAGTTCTGGAAACCCCTACAAGATCCGATGTTCTCGGAGTTTGCGCTCAACAAACAAAAGACGATCAGGAAGCAATCCGGTCTGGGGGTGTTCGTGACGCAATCGCCCTCCGACGTCCTGGGGCATCCGATCGGCAAAACGATGGTGGAGCAAAGCGTGACCCAGATTTTCTTGCCCAATCCCCGAGCGGACCATGACGATTATGTCCAGGGGTTCAAAGTCACCGAATCGGAGTATCGCATCATCAAGAATCTCGGAGAGGCGAGCCGCATGTTTCTGGTGAAACAGGGGCACGGGTCGGCGATCGTCACCTTTGACTTGGGCGCGATGCCGGACCTGCTCAATATCCTGTCTGGCACCACGGAAAATGTCGCGTTACTCGATCAGATCCGCGCAGAAGTCGGCGATGAACCGGACGCCTGGATGCCGTTGCTGCATGAACGGATCGCGGCGCGGCGAAGCCTGATTGAATGATGAAACCAAGAGGGTGACATGGGCATCGGGACATTTGTCGAGAGCGCGATCGACACCTCACTGACGAACTATGTGACGACTTACAGCCACGCCGTCATCGGCGTGCTCCAGCCTGTCGCGGTGACGGCCGTGACCCGTTATGTCCTCTGGACCGGTTTCCAGGTGATGCGAGGGGAGGCCCAGGATGCCGTGTCGTCCCTGGTGTGGAAATGGTTCCGGGTCGCGATGATCACCGGCCTGGCCTTGAATGGCCCGACCTATCAGGCGATCGTGACAGACGGATTAGACGGCATCCAAGGCGCCTTCGCCTCTGCGTTTGGTGGAGGCCCCACCGTGGGGGCGACCGTCGATCACATGGCTGCGCCCTTCTACAGTTTGATGGAACAGCTCTTTACCGATGGCAGCGTCGGTCTCGTGCCACAATTTTCTCTGTATATCGCGGGCACGTTAGCAGCCGTCGCGGCGTTGGCCATGGGGTTCATTGCCATGGGCATGTATCTCGTGGCCAAGGTCTCGCTGGCCGTTCTGCTGGCGATCGGGCCCGCGTGTATCTTCT
>JBBRRN010000506.1:0-2825 GCA_038200685.1 Nitrospirales bacterium | reverse complement strand
TACCTCCTCAATCAAGAACGCGTTGTCTGGAGCTGACCCTACCTTCTTCACCTCCTGAATCTTCGATCCGAAGCCGCCATCTTGACAGGCCCGCTCTTGCCTTCGTACGCTTATTCCCGTAAATCATCCTTCTATAACCAGGAGATACCCCGATGGCTTACGCTCATCCTCACTGTAGGGGGACTGTATCAATGGTTCATCGGCTCATGATCACAACGGCGTTCGTGATGCTGATGCCGTGTACGGTGCCGGCTTCTGATGAATTGCCGAAAGAGTCGGTGCTGCCGCTGGCGCTGGCGGGCAAGGCGATTCAGGCCTCGCTGGATGCGTGCAAGAAAGACGGCTACAAGGTCAGCGCGTCGGTGGTGGATCGAGGCGGGGTGCTCCGCGCCATGGCGCGGGCCGATGGAGCCGGGCCCCATACGGTCGATAGCAGTAGGAAGAAGGCCTACACGGCGGCGAGTCTTCGCCGTCCTACGACTGAGCTGGCTGAGTCCATCAATAAGATGCCGAGCTTGCAATCGCTTCGTGACATCAACGAACAGGTATTGATGCGGGGTGGCGGGCTTCCGATCGAGATCGACGGTGAGATTATTGGAGGGATTGGTGTCGGTGGGGCGCCAGGCGCACACCTTGACGATGCCTGTGCTCAAGCGGGCCTGGACGCGATTGGCGCTGCGTCGAAAGTTCCAGCACCGAAGTGATTACCGCCTATCCGGCCAGGAGCGTGGTCTGCCTGTTCCTACTCCTGTTGCTGGCTGCCTGTAGCAGCGATGTACCGGTGCCGGCTTCTGTCGAGTTCTCCGTAGATCAGGTGCGATTGACCATCACCAGAACCGCCACCAATCCGTTCCTCTCCCGGCATGATCTTCACCTCTCGTTCAAAGGGCCTGGAGGCTGCTCCAGCGAGGTGGAACTGTTTCCCAATACGGGGTATGCGAGCCGGCGGAATCTCTATCAAGCAGGAGTGGGTATCCTCTATGTGGTGGGCCAGTTCGATGCCCGCGTCATCGATGTGTCGCACTGTACGGTCACACTGGCCGAGTTCCGCACTCTCGATCGCTACGTCACCTTCCTCGGCAGCTTCGATGAGAATGAGCAGAAAGCCTGGACCTACCTTCCTGCCAGTCAGCGGCCAGAACTCCCCTTTGAGAAACGGTAACTGAGCACTCCAGACCGCCGAAGGAATGGGCTGTGATGGCGGTAGGCTGTCTGTCTACCCGAGATCTATTCCGATGCGATCAAGTCGAGAAAATGTTTGTGGTTTCAGCAGGTGGTGGTACGCTTTGATCTGATAAGGACCGGTACCATAGGCGGATGACATGCAGGCTCCGTCGAGGAGCGATCCGAGGAGGATGATATGGCAACTGTAGCGTTGAGCGTGTCCCGCCAAAAATCTGAGCACATTGCGGTGGTCGTTGGAGCAGAGCGGAGGGCCTACACGTTCAAGATTGCTGTGAGTATGGCGCTCTATGCCTGCCTGTTCTTCGTGCTCGCTTTCTGCGGGCCCTATGTTCTGCCTGCCATTACGCTTTTTTCAGATGCGCCATTGACGGATCGTCAAATCGCCGCGAGCCAGCTGCTCTTGCTGAGCGACACGGTGTGGGTTGCCATTCCAGTATTTTTCCTTGGGGCCATACTCTTTAGCTTACTGGTGATGCGTCGCGTTGCCGATGCACTCGAACGCCTGGGTCAGAGTGCCAGAGCCTGGTCATCCGGAATCGTGTCGCATCGACTCCAGTTCAGGGAGGCAGACCGGTTGACGGACCTGGCCCAGCTTCTGAATCAAGGCTGGAGTCAAGTTGGGCAGGGGGTTGAGACGATACAGCAGGAAACATCTCGCGCTCGCACAGCCGTCGAGGGCGCGATGAACATCATTTCCGCTCAGGGCGTGAGAGGATCGGAGGCGCTCAGGCAGTTACAGACTACAACGGAGGCGTTGAATCGTGTTCAAGCTGCGCTGGGCCGATTTGAGATCGGACCACCTCACGAACCTCGACGGTTTTGACGATGCATCGGTACTCCCGCCCGCAAGGCCCTGACGGGTTCACCATGATCGAGTTGATGATCGTGGTGGCTATCCTGGGGATTCTCGTCTCGGTGGCCACAGTCTCATACAACCGCTTTGTGATCAAAGCAAAGGCTGTTGAGGGAGAGATTGTGGTTCATGAAGTCGAGCGCTTGGAGCATCTCTATCACGCATCGAATCATGCCTATACGGACAATCTTGCCGACTTAGGGTTTGCCATGATAGGAACGTTGAAGTACTACAGACCCGAGGTGCGGATGGGATCCGCAACTGACAAAATTAACTATCAGGTCCGCGCATTACCAGGTACGGCATCAGGGACCGACGCCTGGCTCTTGACGAAGTATCGTGATGGCTCAGTCCAGGTGGACCGGATTCCTGTGAACGATCTTCAGGCAGTTTCCACTGTACGGTATCTGGGCAATGCGGCGCCGGTAACGTCCGTCGAGGCCACCACCATCTATGTCGGCGGTGGGGTGTCGGACAACAACGAACCTGAATGGTCTGATACCGGAAGTCGCTTGCAAGGGTGCCAGGAATGTGGCCGGGTTGTTCGCCATCAATGAGCGGGCTCGGTCCAGGCCAGAAAAAATCCTCTTCCTGCTAAGATCCCAACCGTGCGTTCTTGTTCCACTGCACGACCATGGCGCTCATACCATCGCCTTCCTGAAGGCCCTTAACGTTACTGGGAGCTTCGGTCTTTGAAGGTGAGTTCAGAGACGGCGGATTTGTCCAGCTCGCCTTTGCCCCGCGCGACCAGTTTCTGATATTGATCGTAGGCCGCTTGAGCTAACGG
>JBBRRN010000505.1:0-2830 GCA_038200685.1 Nitrospirales bacterium | reverse complement strand
TGATCAGACCTCTCTCCACATTCGATGACTTCCGCAATGCAATTACGGCGTACCGGTTGCCACGGGTGTTGATTGCCGCGATTGAGCTGGATCTTTTTACCGCTATCGGAACCGAAACATGGGCCATTCCAGATCTGGCTCGTGGCATGAAAGTGAGTGAGCGGGGGTTGGCTATTCTCTGCCGGAACATCGCGATGGCTGGGCTGCTGAAGAAACAGGGTGAGACCTATCGGAACAGCCGGTTGAGTGCCACGGCGTTGAATGCTCACCATCCGGACTATCGAGGGGATTATCTCCGGCTGATCACGAGTCATTGGGCCGATTGGGGACGCCTGCCAGAATCCGTGAAGAGTGGATTGCCGCTCGATCACGATGAACCTGATGAATCGGACTATCGTCGTCGGTTCACATGGGCGATGCATCACCGGACCTTGGAGACGGCTCCGAAGATTGCGGCTCAGATCGGCTTGCGTGAGGCGAGAACTCTGCTCGATCTTGGCGGTGGTCCCGGCACGTATGCCATGGCTTTTCTTGCAAAGAATCCTACACTCCGTGCCACCGTATGCGACCGTCCCGCAGCCCTCGCTGTAGCGAATGAGATTGCGTCAACTCACAAGGCCGGTGCGCGACTCTCTTTGATGCCACTGGACTTTCTGGTAGAGCCCATTCCTGGTACCTACGATATCATCTGGTGCTCAAACGTGCTTCATATCTATTCGCCAACAGACAATCAGGCGCTGTTTCGGCGCGCGTTGGCTGCATTGAATCCCGGAGGCCGCCTACTGATTCAGGATGCCTTTCTCCACGATAGGGAAGGGCTGTTTCCCGAAGAGGCAAGTCTTTTCGCGGTCTCGATGTTGCTATTTACTGAACGAGGCGATACCTATAAGGTAGCCGAGACGAGGACCTGGTTGACAGATGCCGGATTCGAACGGATTAAGGTCTTGCGGATGAAGAAGGGGACGGAGGACTGGGAGGGCGGGATAATGGAAGCGCGGTTTCCTGGAACGAATGCAAAAACGCGCGAGCGCCGAACAAGATCAATGAGAAATTCACAATCCCGCTCATCACACTGAAGAAGAATAGCGTATCGGTTTCGCCTTTTCCGCCGAGAATGCTCGTGACGGTGGCGAGGTCTAAGGCCAAGCCCACCGTGCCATAGATGACGCAGGCCATAGCTGTCCACGTCCATCCCATCCATACGAGGCTAGCGAGAGTGAGAGGAAATACGAGGAGGTAGAGCATCCATCCTATTCGGCCGGCCTCCGTGGCGGCCGGTACGAGTTGAGTGGTAGTAGCTCCGATGAGGCTGAGTCCTGCAAGTAGTCCAATTAACGCCCAGGCGTATCGCATGGACGAGATGATAGTCTTGTTCTGCTGCGCACAGCAATAGCAAGATATGCTCCTCGTGTCCTTGGTATGCAAGCCATCGAAGTTCTACTGTACTGAAAGGGTTTTCCCGCAGCCTGTGAGGAACTACAGGCCAGATCGTTCCAACGCCTTTCTGGTCCATCCTGGCGGGGAGATCGCCCGCAGGCTCGATGTTTTTGAGCCCTTCTGACTGGGCTCAAGGATGGGCTGGGCCACTCTATCCTCTTGAGCACTCCATTGGTCAGGCGATTTGACTATCGGTTGTACTGATTTATGGCGTGGTATCGCTTTCTTGTCCTCAGCCAAGTTCCGCTTGTGAGGGTATCAAAGAATCTCGATGTCTCGAGTCTAGAGGCCCGCCCAAGTAACGGTGCACGGGCAAAACCCAACTCCACATATCTTGCTTTTCGTGTTTTCCTCGACTATCCAGCCGTCTGATATTCCCCCTCTTTCGAGGGGATTTCTCCCCATAGTGAAGGGTTTACGCCCAGAAGCGTCAGTGCGAAACTTCAGCATAAGCAAAGGAGAACTGCACATGACGATCATCCAGTGGCTGCCTCAGACGCTAGGTCGAATGAGTGAGTGGTTTAAGCCAATCACGCGCAAGTTTGTGACCATACATATTGAGCTGGAGGTTCATGAGCGAACAAAGAAAGTGTTCTACAGCGCCTTGATTATGGGCGTTGTAATCGGCATCAGTCTTCCATTAACAGCCTGGACTGCGGATCTGTCGTCTCGCGAACAGGTGAAACCTAGGGCAGTTGTGGCAGCTGGTATCGGATATGAAAATGCCGAGATATCGAAGCTTTCAGTTAAAACGTACGATGCTGAGAGTGGCGTAATCCTCACTGATGAAACATTTGAGCTGGATGTGAGAGAAGATGCTGCGTCATTGAACAACGCGCCTCGTGAACGGATTTTTGCAGGAGGAGTTGGCCCGGGAGGTGATGGACTTTCATCATTTACACTTCGCGCCTATGACGCAGCAACAGGCAAGTTTCTCTGGGAAGGTCTCTTGAATCTCACTGCCGGAAATCATGAAGCTAGTGCTCCTTACCAAGTTGTAGCCCATCTTGTTACACCACAAGTTACGGTAACCCGTATCCGCAACCAAGAGACTATTGATGGTCAACCTCAGTTTTTTCTTCGTGCTGTTGATCAGGCAACCGGACAGCTTGCATGGACCGATCATTTCTCAGCCGGAGTCGGAGCCTTCGCGCGTGCAGAACATGTAAATAGAGCTGTAGTGGGCCAGACAGAAGAGGTGGCAACCCCATCTCAACAGATCGAGTTTCGTATTCGAATGATGGATAATCAGGGGCGGCAGATAAAGTGGGAAGATACGATCAAGCCTGCTGTAGAGGAGACAGACATGGCAGCCAGGCACGATGCTGCGGCTGAGACTCTTCCGGTTTGGGCTGGCGAGGAAGCGGATGAGGTGAAAAGAGAATCAATCTGA
>JBBRRN010000504.1:0-2836 GCA_038200685.1 Nitrospirales bacterium | reverse complement strand
GGCCGCGTCAGGGGCAGTCTCCTCGGTTGCGCTACAGCTCTATGCAGGCCCGAAGGAATACGACATTCTCCGCTCCTTGGACGCGGGTCTGGAAGATATGATCGATTTTGGATGGTTCATCTACGGCAGTTGGACAATCGTGAAATCGGTCGCCAAGCCGATTTTTTACGTCCTGCGATTCATCCATGACTATGTTGGGAACTATGGGGTTACCATCATCTTATTGACGTGTATGATCAAGCTCTTATTTGTGCCGCTGCAATACAAGAGCTATAAATCGATGAAGATGATGCGGGCGATCCAGCCCAAGATCAAAGAAGTCCAGGAGAAATACAAAGGTGACCGCGATCGTCTGAACAAAGAGCTCATGAAACTGTATCGGGATCAAAAAGTGAATCCGCTGGGCGGCTTTCTCCCGATGTTCTTGCAGATGCCGGTCTTCATCTCCCTATTCAATGTCCTCTACATGACGATCGACTTACGCCAGGCCCCTTTCATGCTCTGGGTTCACGATTTATCGGTGCAGGATCCCTTCTATGTGCTTCCGGTGCTCATGGGGGTCACGATGTTTATTCAACAGAAGATCACGCCCAATACGATGGATCCGACACAGGCAAAGATCATGTTGGTACTCCCCATTGGCATGACATTTCTGTTCATCAATTTTCCTGCGGGCTTGGTACTGTATTGGCTGACAAACAATACCCTGACCATTACCCAACAATTGGTCACTGATCGCTTTCTGCTAACCGACAAGGCCCTCATCGCGGCAGGAGCCGAGCAGAGCAGCAGCACGAGCGCATAGGCGCCTTGCCCCACTCCCTCTGCATTTTTGCTGCTCAGGGGAGCCATATAGACCGGGGCGTGATCAAGACACGGTCATTGAAATAATGAGTGTTTGCGTGTCCTGCTTGCCTCGCTCGGCATCCTCGTCTTGGGCGTAAGACGCTGGCCGATTTTTTCAGTATCGTGCGAGTGAAAGTGGCGTCATGAATGGAGGACTCGATGATACGATCTGCGCCATTGCCACCGCGGCAGGCGAGGGCGGTATAGGGATTGTTCGTTTGAGTGGCCCGCAATCGCTTGATGTCGCCTCCCAAGTGGTTCGCCTTCGATCTGGTTGCCCCCTTTCATCGATGTCTTCACATACATTGCATCTTGCTGATCTTGTGATTCCTGCATCGGACAAGTTGAGCGATGCTAGGCCCGTCCCTTTTCGCCCATCAGTCTCAGGTCTGCTCGACGAAGCGCTTGTCGTCCACATGAAGGCGCCACGATCGTTTACGGCAGAAGACGTGGTCGAGATTCAGTCACATGGGGGGATGTTGATACTTGAGCTCGTCTGCAAGATCTGTGTTGAGTCGGGTGCGCGGATGGCAGAGCCTGGCGAATTTACGAAGCGCGCCTTCCTCAACGGACGGTTAGATCTCTCTCAGGCGGAAGCCGTGCTCGATACGATCAAGGCCACATCGTACGCAGGGCTGAATGTCGCTCAACGCCAGCTACGGGGCGATCTCGCTCGCGAGGTGGACCAGGCTCGAACCTCTTTGCTGACTGTATTGGCCCATGTCGAAGCAGCGATCGATTTTGTGGACGAAGATATTTCCTTCCTGCAACATGAGGAACTGCTGCGGATTATGAGAGAAGCCTCTGCGGTAGTTCACAAACTGGAAGCGACGGCGCACGACGGTCGAATCTTGAGAGAAGGCGCACATGTCGTGATTCTTGGTCGCCCGAATGTCGGAAAATCCAGTCTGCTGAACCGTCTTCTGAGGGAAGAACGAGCGATTGTCACGGCAATTCCTGGGACGACGAGGGATGTCATTGAGGAGTCTATCGATCTTGACGGGGTCACGGTTCGTTTAGTTGATACGGCAGGAGTGCGAGAAACGGACGACATTGTCGAGCGTGAAGGGATCAAACGAACTCGTCTTGCACAGGATGAGGCAGACCTCCTACTCGTGGTCGTGGATGGGAGTGTGCCCCTCACGAATGATGACCGGAACCTTTTGATCGCGGTCAAAGATCGGAATCATGTGGTGGTACTGAACAAGTCGGATTTGCCTGACGAAGCCAACCCGGATGCCGCGCTTGTGGGCCATTCCTCATGCCGTATTTCCGCAATAACAGGTTCGGGAATCGAGATGCTGAAGTCGATTCTTCGCTTTCACCTGACTTCCAGGGGTTTTGAAACAGTGGAGAATGTCACAGTCACAAATGTGCGACACCGTGACGCATTACGCCGGGCCAACGATTCCTTGGGCCAAGCCCTGGAATCCGTACGGTGCGGAATGGCAGGAGAGCTTATCTCGATCGATGTGCGCGCCGCAGCCGATGCCCTCGGTGAAATTACCGGCGCCATCACGACTGACGAGATCCTTGGCCGGATTTTTTCAGAATTCTGTATCGGTAAGTAGGAACAGGTGGACATGGGAAACGTCGTTGATGTCATCGTAGTGGGCGGAGGTCATGCCGGCTGTGAAGCCGCCTTGGCCGCGGCGCGCATGGGTGCGCGCACCTTGCTGCTCACGATGGATCGCGACCGGATCGCACAAATGTCCTGTAATCCGGCGATCGGAGGCATAGCGAAGGGGCATCTGGTCAAAGAAATTGATGCGATGGGCGGGGAGATGGCGCGGAACACGGATCAAGCCGGTATCCAGTTCCGTTTCATCAATACGAGCAAAGGTCCGGCGGTGCGAGCCCTGCGTGTCCAATGCGACAAGAAACTGTACCGAGACGCCATGCGACGAACGTTGAGCCAGCAAGCGGGACTGACAATCGGCGAGGGCACGGTTGATCGCCTGCTGACGCATGACGGTTCGGTTACAGGGGT
>JBBRRN010000503.1:0-2869 GCA_038200685.1 Nitrospirales bacterium | reverse complement strand
CTGCAGCGCAGGGACAGCAAGATGCCGATCACGAAGTTGTCGTGGTAGAACTTCTCCAACCCGGACATGGGTCGGATCGGGCTGTCGAAATCCGAGATCGGCACGCGACGGGTCAAGACCGTCAACACGCCGCCGTCGGCATGGACAAACCGAAAGATGAGTTCGCACTGTCGACTCGCCTCGACGGCCCGCGAAAAGTCCGACAACACACGATCGAGATCTCCAGGATGAATTCGAGCACGGAAGGAGGCGGGATCCACCTGTTCGTCAGGCTCGAGCCCGGCCAAGATTTGATTATGCCGATTGCTGAACGTCACCAGCATCCCTTTCGTCGTAAAGATGCCGATCGGAGCGTGATCCATCCGACCGCGGTATCTGGATTCGGAGGCAGATAACTCCTGATTGAGTGTCCATAGCGACATCTCGGACTTTACCACTTGGTCGAAATGTTTCTGAACCTGCCGACTCATTTCTCGCATCACCCTGTTCAGGTCCCCGATCTCATCCTTCCGATGCAACACTGAGATAATGAGAACAAGCTCGCCAGATGAAGCACCAACGGCCTTCGACAGGTTGACAAGAGGGACTGCGATAGATCGGGCATTCAGTAAGAGCGCGCAAACGATGAGGCCAAACGTAAACAGCCCCCCCGCCTAAAATGGCAAGAAGTACCGACCTGTGATCTAGCAGGATGCGGAAAACCCAGTTTGAATGAGACCGATGCGCCCGAAATCCACTCACACGAGTCGTCGATGTCCCTCCCTGAGGGGGTGGTGGCCAACCCGTGGAGGCCTTCTGGGAGCCACGATGCGGGCCACGCAGCCATGTTGGCTCATGCGGTACGCTCCACCAGGTTGTACGCGGCAGATAATGCTCGGATCTTCCACTGGGGCTGCCTGTTGTGTTGAGTGCGGTGAAGGCCCGTTCGCTGGACCTTGTACCACAATGGTCAACAGCGCCTCTTAAGAGATGGAAACATCAGTGGGAGGGAATGCTGACGCCGACTTTAGAGCCGACGAGGCTCAACAGGAGAGGTGTGTCTGCTCAGGTTTCTTGACTTCCGAATGTAGTACGTTGTCGACCTGTAGTTTTCGTATGGGAAACGGTAGCGTGGTCTGGAGGGTCCTGAATAATGTGTGGCTGGTCCACTGATTTTTCTGGGGATAGAGACTGAGGATCCGGTAGCGGGGGCAGTCATCAGTCAGTGTATTGGAAACACTTGGTGCCAGCGACTTTAACTTCTTTGACATCCACTTGCCCACAGTCCCCTGGACGCTCTCGACCGAAAAGCGTGAGTTGCCGCGGACGCCGCTGCAGCTTGCGGCTGAGGGGCTGACAGATCCAGATCCGGCGAATCGTCGCGGCGGTGACGCGAATCCGGGTCCGGCCAGATGCGGGTGCGGACCGCCCCTAAGTGGAGATCGCGCCGCGCATACTCAATCAACGCTACGGTCGAGTCCGCAATGCGGCGCGCTCGGATACCAGACGGCTCCTGACCGTGTGGTGATGACGCCTCGCGATCTTCAGTGTCGTCAGTTCTTTGCTTGTGATCGTCGGCATGCGATCCCTCCTTCAAATGGCCTGCGACTCTAGCGCAGTAGAGGGGCCCATGCTCGGATCAATCTGGGTCATAGAATCGCATTTTTTGCCTATGGACTCGAATAACCCGTGTTGGCGGGAGGAATTACAGGCTGCAAGGCTGGGGTGCAGACACAGGGCACGTTCTAGTCCATAGCGCTATATATGCTCTTCACAAGGAAATGAAAACACCTTGAGAGGAATAGGTTTATCATCATGTGAAGAAGGCTCTTTTCGTGTTACGTGAAGAGTTTTAAGTGCGCTGACCGCCCTATCTGCCTGGTCTGGGGGAAGAACCGCAAAAATGATCGCATTGATGTCAGGGTTGAGAAAGGTCCCATACATTCTACCAGTGACACCTTTACCCATTACGTTGCTAATTATCGTATATGCCGTAACACCATTACTCTGCAGGAGCCCCTCCAAGTCACTTAACATAGAGTCCCGGGCTACAATGATTAGAGTTTTCATGGGCGTACCATTTCTCCTTCCTAAGCCATGTAGTATCGATGATAAAGATAGGGATACCGGACGTCTCCCGGCCTCTGGCTCCCCCATAATAGGGACCACCGATGAGGCCATTGGGGCTACCAGTCGATCCCTTTCGGATGTTTGCTGTACGCGGGTGCGTACCAAACCGACTTTCTTCGCCTGATGGGCCAGACTTATGCTTCCTCTCACATGCCCTACATAGCAGGGCCGGGCCATACTGATCCTTAACGGACCTACACATGTCTCCCTCATACGGCTCTGAGAAATCCTCAATACGGCACGAACACCTGGTACCTTGGATCAAGCAGACGCTACAGCTCATATCTCCTATACCTGAGGGAGTTGTGCTTTGCAAAATCATGAATTAGGACCAGAAGGTTTGGTCAGTCAGTATAGACCCAGTTCGTGCTTGCATTGACTTCGATGCCAGCGGCCGGCGAAGGTTTAGTATCATCGGCCTCTTCAGCAAATCTTGAGGGGCTCGTAAACAGATGATTCTGTGTGAGCAGCACGCCTGCCACGATTTCTTGAGACTCTCGTTCTGTATGATGTAGTGGTACCAGTCGCTGATGCTGCCAACCTCTGAGTGAAAAGATCCTGCCCAACCGGTCCGATGGCAATTGACACACCATCACGAATCCCTTCCCTTGGTCTCTTCCATAATGATTCTCTTTACTTGCATACGACCGCCCCCTTTGGCCAGAGATTTCCTCGATTGCCAACTTCTGTCTTCTGACGGCCAGCGGTTGTCAGGCTACACCATCGGCTCATCTCTCAAGGGTGGCACTGCTTCATCGGT
>JBBRRN010000502.1:0-2880 GCA_038200685.1 Nitrospirales bacterium | reverse complement strand
TCATTCGCCTGAGCATAAGCCAGGCGCAACATATCGCTTTCCTGCTCGACACAGACACGCGCATCCGGCACGCGCTCCGTCACAAATTCGAGAAACCGTTCGATCTTGAGTAGGAAGAAATCATACGAGTGCGTGAGCGGTCGTGGCGAACGAAACCAGAAGGCAATAAACTCTGTCAGACAGACATCCCGATCTGCTAACCCCCGGCAGGTCTGCGGAAACATCTCGGCAAGATCTCCTCCCCAATGGAGAATCTCATACGGAAGATAGCACGTGCGGTAACGAGTCATACCGGTCGCTTCGACAGCTGCTTCCTGCCATTCCAGACCTGCCACGGGAACTTGGCCCGAGATAATTTGCGCGTAGCGCGTATAATCGTCACGGAGCTGCTGTCGATCTGACTGAGTCACAGGCATCTGGGTGGAAGCCGGATGTGGCGCCAGGTCCATCGCTTGCTCCTCAGGAGTTCCTCTCGCCATCGTCCGCTGAACGACGGAGGAGAAACGCCGAACAGCCTCTGCATACTCTCCCACAATCATCTCGATCAGTTTGGTGTCCACTTCAAGTGCTACCGCCCGTAGGCTCACGAGGTTCGAATGAGCCAGAACCTGTTCAAGCAGGGTGAACAGAATCGACGGAATCGGGGCGGCATGGGCGTCAATCCATTCAGGGAACCTCTCTCCCCTCTTTGGCTCACCGATCGACTCATGGTAGGCCAACCCTGCAATGTGGATTTCGACGACGCGCTCCAGAGGAAATTCATCGAGGAACTCTCCGACAAATCGCTCAAGCGACATCAGTCGGCAGGCGGTGGTATAGCGGTAGACGGTCCAGAGATGCCCGATGTCCAGCACCAAACCGCAAGGTACCGCCCCTGCGACAAGCCGAAAAAAATGGGGGATCGGTATCGTGCCCGCGGAAAAATATGTGAGCGGCGGCATCTCCAAGAGAAAGAGCGGCGCCGACCCATCGACTCGGCGACCCTGCCGATCCATCATCTGCTGAACCGCCGCGATGTTGGCAACCACCACCTCAGCGCTCAACCGCGTATAGAGCGGCGGGATATACGTACCGAACGAATAGCCGGCCATCTGCTTCATCGCACATTCATGATTCAGCCAGACACTCTGTATGGTATTGAGTTGCATAACCATCTCCTCAACGTCAGTCTGAAAGAACGAAGAGGCTTGAACGTCCGGCTGAGTAATCCACAACCCCTCCCCATGGTATGCCAACGATATATCCGGCAGAGCTTGTCGAACCGTTGACAGTGCAGTCGTCGTTGCCTTAAAGACTTCGAGATAACCTGGCTGAAGTCCTTGCTCCTTAAGCGTGTTCACCAGCTCGAACAGGTTGGGAGAATAGACGTCGACTGACAGCCCCATTCCCAGCGGAGGAATGTTCCTGAGGCGGCGCCGAAAGTCCTGTTGAACAAAACCGGAATCAGGCATAGGATCAACTCTCGTGCTGGACTGACAATTGGGCTAGTGTATTCGCCGAACTCCTTGTTTGACAAGGGAAGCCCTATTCATAGGCAAGAGGAACCTGTCTGCTATACTTGGCGTACGTCGCCAGGGGTGGGGCCTTACGAATCGTGCAAGTGTAAATCGGGGGAGTGCTCGAGCCCATGACGAACGATGATGACAAGCCTGTTAAGACGACATCTCTCATACCCACAATGGTTGCCCATATGATGACACCAGGAGTTGTGCAGGTTCCAGGGGACATCTCCGTCAGTGAGGCAGCCATGTTGCTCGAGCGAGAGCAGGCGCCCTGCCTCCTCGTCAAGGATACCGACACACAGTTCGGCATTATGACGCCGGCCGACATTGTCAAAAAAGTTGTCGCCCAGGGGCTCGAACCCCACGATATCGAAGTCCGGACGATCATGACTCGCCCGGTGCAGTTCATCGAGTACAGTGAGGCCATAACAGAAGCCTCAATACTTATGATGGCCACAGGCGCCTCTCTCTTAATTGTCACCAAGCAACACCAGCCGGTTGGGGTGCTCAGCGCACAAGACGTGCTGCTCAACCCACCCAGACGGAGTACGAAAATCCCCGTTGTGGTGAGTGTGGTCGGACAAGCCTCGGAACCGGGACTCAACTATAACGCCATCATCACCCAGCTGAGCCATGCTGGAGGATTGATCGAATCGGCAACAATGCTCACGCCAAAGACAAACGTGGTACTCGCGTTTTCCATTTCTGGTCAAAACACTCCTCTGACCATTCGTGGAAAGGTGTTAGCCAGTGAAACTCCTGGCGCAGAACCCGATGACACATCAGGCGAGACCCGCACCTGGCGTGTCGATATTCAGTTCACTGACCTGTCGTCACCCGATCTTGCGCGTATCAGAGCCTGGGCGCTTCAAACAATGCCTCCTTCACCAAACCTCTCTTGATCTTACACCGATGCTCCGTTCCTTTGACCAACAGGCGATCAGCTGATAGAATTTCTGTCTCATCGAGGATCACGCATGACCCCATATGGATAACCACATGAAAACGTCCCAGACCCGTTCCCGCCCCCTCCCTTCGAACGAGGAGTTGCTGAGCCAAATTCGCCTCCTGCTCGACAGTCCTGAAGACGACCTGCAAGCTGCGATCATGAAGGAACTCCTGGCCGGGACGCTTCGACTCCACGATTCTCATCTGGATATCCTGGACCTCAAGATCGTCAACCGTGCCGTCAAAGAACTGCGTCACGCCTTCCGTGTCTTTCATGGCTATTGCGATCGACGCAAGATCAGCATCTTCGGTTCGGCCCGCACCGCCTCGGATGATCCGAACTACCAGATGGCGTTCCAGTTTTCCCGTCGGATCGTCGAGGAAGGGTTCATGGTCATTACCGGAGGCGCCGATGGGATCATGCGTGCGT
>JBBRRN010000501.1:0-2892 GCA_038200685.1 Nitrospirales bacterium | reverse complement strand
TGGTCCTGGCGCAAACAGCGGATGTGGGAGCTGCTCCGCTGCAGCTTCGCGAGCTTCCAATGCCAAAGTTTGTGGGATCTGCCGAACGGATCTCCACATCATCGAGGGTGAGTTGACTGACCCCGCCCTTCCACTCATTCCTGGCCACCAAGTCGTCGGGGTGGTGAGTCAGGTCGGCACCGGTGTGAGTGATCGGACGGTCGGCGAGCGAGTCGGGATCGCCTGGTTGCAGCAGACGTGCGGCCTCTGTGAATTTTGCACGAGTCGGCGCGAGAACTTGTGCGAGCGCGCCAGGTTTACTGGTTACCAGGCTGATGGTGGATATGCGGAGTATGCGCTTGCTCCAGCAGCATTTGCCTATATGATTCCACCGGTCTTCAGTGATGAAGAAGCGGCCCCTCTCCGGGATCATCGGCTACCGCGCATTGGGCTTGAGTGGATCTAGCCGGGCCAACGGCTCGGTCTCTATGGGTTTGGCGCATCCGCTCACATTGCCATCCAGATTGCTCGTCATTGGGGTTGTCAGGTCTACGTCAGCTCGTTGAAACCGGATCACCAACGTCTTACACGTGAATTGGGCGCCGTCTGGGTGGGAGGGGCGACCGAGCGACCGCCGGACAAGCTCCATGGCTCGATCATCTTTGCGCCTGCGGGGGAATTGGTTCCGCCTGCCTTACGTGCGTTGGAACGAGGCGGCACACTCGCCCTCGCCGGTATTCATATGGCGCCGATTCCCTCGCTCGATTACGACCACGAGGTTTTCGGAGAGCGGGTCATCCGAAGCATCACAGCCAACACAAGGCAGGATGGGCTCGATCTCCTGCGTGAAGCCGCTTCGATTCCCATCAAGCCCTACACCCAGTCGTTCCCCCTCGCCGATGCCAACCGCGCGTTGCAAGAATTGAAAGCCGGACGTTATTCAGGAGCCGGCGTGCTTGTTTTGTCATAACAGCCCAGCAGTTTGAGGTCGATGTCAAGATCAAGGTCAAAGGATCTTCGTCTATCTTAGAGGGACTGTTCACGGATATTTCTATTTTGATGCAGGCGGGCGACTTATCAAGAAAGAGGCGACGATCAGCTGATCACAACCAATCTATGCGTTCTTAGATTGCCGTAATGCATGAACCTGCTGGCCTATTTCTTTGACGAGTATTCCCATCTTCGGGTGCGACGGCTCAAGGTCAATCGGCCACTCGTGGTGGCGCAATCGTTCGCTGGCGGTGGGGCCGATGGAGGCAACGACCATCTTGTTGAGGGCCGCACGAAAGGGCTCCACCTTTCCGTCTTTCTCCAATACCTGCATGACATGATCTACTTGGGCGGCATTGGTGATAAGGAGCACAGACACCTTCCCATCGATAATGTTATTAAGCGCTTGTCTGAGCGACCCTAAATCTTCTGGGAGTGCCCAACGATAGATGGGAACCTGGAAGACCTCGGCTCCACGCTGTTTCAAAGCTTCCAGTAAATCGGGATTCGACACCCCATACTCCTGCACGGCGACGCGCAATTTCTTTACCGGCCTGTACTCATCCAGCGTAGAAATCAGATCGATCCAGGTGTTCGGTTCGGGCACTGTCAGCGTCGGTTGAAGGCCAAATGCTTTGAGCGCTGCGACCGGCTTGGGTCCTCGGGCCACGAGGGCTGTCTGTTTGAGGGCTTCCACAATAGACGGCCAGGGATAGCGCGTTTTGAGGAGATCGAACAGGGCGGTAGTGCCGACGCCGGTCAACAGGATGAGCATATCGACTCGCTCGGTCGTAAGCTGAACCCCAAACTTCAGTGCCGCTGAATTGTCATCCAGGGGAATCTCACGAAGAGCGGGAGTGACGAGAGGAACTCCTCCATGGCGCTCAATGAGCCTGATGATCTCAGCCGCCATACGGCTTTCGAAGGCGGCGACGGTCAAACCATTGAAGCCGACGGTACCCATAAGGTCTTCGAAGGAAAAAGTAGAAAGCCAAAGTGGACTGTTTCTTTACGATTTGAAGCGTGGATATCGTACCATAATTAGCCAGAGAGGAAGCGCAGTTGTCGCCCGATCGAGACGGACCGGGCTTGCCCCTGTATTCTAGCAACCTGCCAGATTTTCAATTGACGGAGCCGAAGCAGCTCCCTACTATACGGACACGATTGAGGATGACCATGAGTGTTCCGCTTCATCGAGGATTACGACACGTAGCGCTGCGCGTCACAAATCTTGCGCGTTCTCGTGCGTTCTATGAACAGTTATTGGGCATGAAGATGGTATGGGAGCCAGACCCAGAGAATGTGTATTTCAGCTCCGGACCGGATAATTTCGCCTTGCACCAGATTCCGGCGTCCGAGCTCTCCTCGTATCAACCCTTGAAGGGGCAATCGTTGGATCACATCGGCGTGATTCTTGAGAGCCCTGAAGCCGTCGACCGGATGTATCGGGAGGTCGAACCGCGCCTACCGCAGCTGGGCGGGCGGGTTGTGACACCACCAAAGCAGCATCGCGACGGCAGCTATTCTTTTTATTTTTCCGATCCTGACGGAACGGTCATTCAAGCGTTGTACGAACCTATGATTAGTAAATTGGAGTGGGTGAAAGGTCAGTCGTGAAAGGTCAGCTGATCACGTATGTTTCGCGTCCCACGTTTCACCTTTCACGAGCATGAAGATCTGGGATAGTCTGCCGAAAAAACAATATCTGAGCCTCGCGCCCTGGGCGTGGGTTCAATTAGAGAGCGCGGACCCTCCCGGGCCCTTTCCTTTTATTGCAGGGGTGGCGCCAGAAGTCGTCGCGAGTCTGCAGGAAGTCCACGGCCTCCTCTCCAGCGCGCTCGATACAGCCATCAGCGATGTCTTTTCCAAGCGAGCCTCGCTCGACGATCCCGATCGTCAACGGCGATTGGAGGATGCCTATGC
>JBBRRN010000500.1:0-2897 GCA_038200685.1 Nitrospirales bacterium | reverse complement strand
GTCGAGGAGAGGAATATCCACCGAGAGATCCTTCCGCACAAAGGCGGCGGTTTCGAACTCGCGCTGCGTGGGGAGCCGGTTGCCTAACGAGGCAAGCGAGGGGCTCACCGCTTTCAACCGATTCACAAAGACGGGATCGAGGTAGAAGAACGCTTTGTCGCAGAGAATAGGCTTCGTGTTGCTGAGGGTGACGATCTGGCGCGTCGGCCCCAACTCCTTCACTTCTTGCGGCAACAGGAGTGGCCGCGCGTGATCGGAGAGCGTGGAGCTGGTGGAGGCCTGCCGGGCCTGGCCCCAGCCTCTCGGCTGGCTCATGCCCGTCGACAGGGCTTGTGCGGTGTAGTTTCCGAGCATCTGCGAATACTCGTTCGCGTCCTGTTGCTCACGCGGCGCAAACATGACGTGGCAGGCGTGATTGGTGACGAAGGTCCGCGCATCCTTCTCCCCGTAGATTGATGCCAGTTGGGACAGGCTTTGAATGATCGGCACGAGGCGGAGGTGATAGCCCGCGATAAACCCCACGCTTTTTGCCAGAATCTCGACGCGCCCGATCGCCGGAAACTCATCGAGGAACAGGACACAGTGGTATTTCAGGGCAGGATTCGTGGCGGGGAGCTCGACCGTGTTGTGATGGATGAGTTGCGAGAAAAAGAGATTAACCAACAGGGCCGCATCGCTCAGACGGTTGGCCGGAATCCCGACATAGATGGACATGCGGCGCTTGCGCACCGCACCCAGATCGATCTCCGTGGCGCTGGTCGCTGCATCGACGATGGGATTGCTGAAAATAGTCAGGGGCGCGGTGAAGGTCGCCAGGATGCCAGCCATCGTGTTGTCGCTCGTCGTACAGAACCGGTGCAACGCGCCGGTACAGTCCTCGCTCAACGGCGGCTCGCCCGTCCCACGCTTCGTGATGAGCCCTTGCAGATAGTCCTTGATGGGTTGGCCCTTCCCGGAGGCTTGTCGGAGGAGTTCACCCATGGTGCAAGGCAGAGTTGGCGTCTCGATGAGATACAGACAGAGACCCAAGAACACATTTCGCGCGGACTCATTCCAGAAGGCGTCTTTGACGTGCTCGGTCGGATAGAGCACCTGCCCGATCGCCTGGATCTCTCCCACGCGGAGATGGGGATCTCGCGGCACCGCATCGAGGGGATTCCAGCGATGGCTGCGCTGGTCTGTGCCGAATGGGTTCAAGAGATAGACCTCCTGTCCATGCTGCCGGCGAAACTTGGAGCTGTAGGCGAAGTTTTCCAGTTTGATATCGAGGACCACCACCGAATCGTGATAATTGAGCAAATTCGGCAGGACGAGACTGACCCCCTTCCCCGATCTGGTCGGCGCAGCCAAGAGCACAAATTCTTGACCGCCATAGATCACGTACCGACGTCCAACCTTGCCGACAATGATCCCCTGCTCTCCATACAATCCTGCCGCAGCAATTTCGGAGGGGCGAGCAAATCGTGCGGCGCCATGTAGCGGCGTGGCGCGGTTGGTCAGCGACAAGCCCAGCAAGACCGGAAGACCGAACAGCGTGAACAGACCGAGTCCGGCTGAGAGTTGCAGCCGCTTCCGTTGGGTCGCATCCTCGCGATAGGCCAGCCAGGCCTCCGGCCAGGTGTCCCAGGACACCGTCTCTGGGATCCGTTTGTTCGTCACATCGAACAGCACCCCGGCGAGGCAATCGGCACCGACGAGGCCCACAGGGATGTAGAGGAGCCCGGCCAGCACTGTGGCGACCATCTTCAATCGCATCAGATCCTCATACCCGTACCACAGTGGAAGCTCCGAACCGCGCCACGAGTTTCGCGATCGGGTCGTAATGGACTTCGGCGACGTAGCGGGCTTTGTGTGTCGGGTGACCCTGCGCGTCATACTGGTTGCGTGCGACGACGTGGACGATCACATCGATCGTCAGGGAGACGAGTCGCTTGAGGGTCGCGGCGTCATAGATCGCGGCTTGCTCATGCTCCTTGCACATGAAGACATAGCGCTCCGCCGCCAAGGCGCAGGACTCCGCATGGTAGGAGGTGATCGAGCCGCTGTGTCCCGTCGTCAACAACTTCAAGAAATCGAAGGCCTCTCCTCCGCGCAACTCCGCCAATAACACTCGATCCGGCTTCATCCGCATCGTGGAGGCGATGAGATCCGAGGGGGTCACTTTGGCCACGCCTTGCCCGCCTTTCGAGTACAACAGATGGACGCGATTCCCATGCGTCGGCAACAAGAGTTCGCGCACATCCTCAATCGTAATGAGGCGTTCATCGGCTGGAATAGACTGACAGAGGGTTTTCATGAGGGTGGTCTTCCCTGAGCCCGTCTCTCCCACGACGGCGATGTTCTTCTTCGCCCGCACTGCCTGGCGCAGAAAGGCACCCAGGCGTTTCGCGTCGAGGCACTCGACCAACCCACGTTCCACCCCATCAAGATCGGCCATTCGCGCATCCAGGTCGCTCGCTCGCGCCCAGACATAGCGAGAGAAGAACTCTTCCTGCTCGTATTCCTCCAGTGACTTGATCCAGGCGCTGGGTCTCCGGATCGAGAAGGAGAGGGTCCCCAGTTCGACGGCAGGCGGCAGCACAATCTGGACGCGTTCCCCATCGGGCAGCATGGCCGACAGCATCGGTTTCTGTGGCCCGATTTCCTGTTCGGTATAGGTGGCAATGGCGGTGGCGAGGGCCATGAGTTGGACATATGTGAGTGCAGGCGCGTCACACCGTTCCCACGATGCTCCTACTTCGACGTAGACCTCTCCGGGGCGATTGATCACAATTTCTGTCGCTCCTGGCTGCGACAGAAATCTGAGCAGGGGCCGCAGCAGTTCGCGGACCATCGTATCCTGCGCCAGGACCTTACTCGGCATGGAGGGCATAGACCGTTCCGAAGTCCAAGTCACG
>JBBRRN010000499.1:0-2927 GCA_038200685.1 Nitrospirales bacterium | reverse complement strand
GGTCCTGTGAAAGCCAAAGGAACCCATCAGCTCGAGGTGCGGAGACTGACCAAGTCAGGAGCACTGCGTGTGGCCCAGCTGTCCCTCACGCTGCTGAGAGATGACACAGATTCTCCCATCGGCATCATCGGCTATTCGATGGACATCACCGATCGTAAACGCGGGGAAGAGGCGCTGCTCAATTCTCGCAACCAACTCGCTGCGCTCGCCATTCGTCTTGAATCGGTGCGGGAAGAAGAGCGGACGAGGATCGCACTGGAAGTGCACGATGTGCTTGGAGGGGCGTTGACGGGCGTGAAACTGGATGTGGCATGGGTCCACAAGCGGGTCACCGAATCGATCGAGTCGGCCCGGCATGCCGCGTTGCTTGCACGATTGGAATCGACTCAGGGGCTTCTTGACTCGACCATTCAATCGGTGCGTGATATCGCCACGACCTTGAGGCCCGGTGTCTTGGATGAACTCGGCTTGGAGGCTGCGGTCGAATGGCAGGCGCAAGAATTTCAGCATCGCACCGGGATTGTCTGTGACACGACCATCAGGCCCCGCAACATGGCGTTGAGCCCTGAGCAATCGACCGCATTATTCCGTATCCTCCAAGAGATCTTGACCAATGTGGCGCGGCATGCACAAGCCACCAATGTCGGTATCAGGTTGGAACAATCCGGTGAGCAGGTGGTCTTGCAAGTTGGAGATAATGGCAAAGGTATTAGTGGTGCGGAGCAGTCCGGGCCAAAAGCGTTCGGTCTGCTGGGGATGCGACTGCGGGCCCAACAGCAGGGCGGTTCGTTCGACATTCAGGGCACGCCGGGAACGGGAACGACGGTCACCATCAATATCCCACTATATCGGACAACAGATGATTAACATTCTCCTTGCAGACGATCACCCGTACCTGCGACGTGGTCTCGTCCAGATTCTCATCGATGAATTCCCCGGTGCCGTGGTCGGCGAAGTGTCGAATGTCCCAGAGCTGCTGGAGCGAGCGCAGAAACAGCGGTGGGACGTAGTCGTGCTGGATCTGACGATGCCAGGGCGTGGCGGGCTGGAGGGGTTACACGAATTGAAACGGCTCTGCCCGAGCCTTCCTGTGCTGGTGCTGAGCATGCATCCTGAGGACCAGTTTGCCGTGCGAGTGTTGCGTGCCGGGGGCGCCGGGTACCTGACGAAGGAAAGTGCTCCGCAGGAATTGGTGCATGCCATTAGGACAATCTGGAAGGGAGGCAAATACATTTCACCCAACACGGCTGAACTCCTTGCGGCCCACCTTCATCAACACGGCGACAGCGATCAGCCGCTTCACAATTCCTTGTCCGATCGGGAGCACCAGGTGTTTAGGTTAATCGCCGCCGGACACACGATTACCGATATTTCCAATCAACTCTCCCTCAGCGTCAAAACCATCAGTACCTACCGTTCCCGCATTCTGACGAAGCTGAATCTCAAAACGAATGCGGACGTGGCGCGCTATGCTGTTCAGCATCGCATCGTCGAGTGATCCCATCAGCTAGTCCCTCTTGTCATTTCCTAAGATAGATCTCTCCCAACGGTCAGTTACTCTACGTCCTGCTTTCCTTCCGTGCATCCCGCTTCTCCGTCAGACAGTTCCTACAGACGGCACCGGCCAATTACCACAGGCAGGAGCGACTCACTCTGATCCCTCCCGATGAGGCGATGGTGTGTAATTCAGTTCACGGGCCATCGGTGAGAATGATCCCTGACTCACTGTAACAGGCCAAGCAAAGTATGCGTCCGTAGCTCATGGGACCGGGGGATTGCTGGAGAGAAAAGGAGACCGGTTATGAGTTGTCAGCGTTGCGGAGGAATGTTGGCTGTCGAGCTTGCGGCTGCGATGTACGAATTGGTCTGCAGAAGGGTTGTGATCGAGACCCGATACTGTCATTGCGACGACGTCGACAGTCGGGTGCAAGAGGGTCTGCCAAGAAAGGGGAGCGGCATTCTCATAGGGGACCCGCCTGTACCCACTATGTGAATGGAGGACACGATGTTTGGCTATGGGAAACATGTGTTGATGGTTGATGACGATCAGAGTGCGGGGCAGGAGACCGCCCTTCTGTTGGAACGGGTTGGCTTCATTGTTGTTCAGGCCAGTGATGGTCTGGATGCCCTGAACAACTTGCAGCAACAACACATTGACGCTGTGGTGATTGACTTCCACATGCTCCATGTAAATGGGATCGAGTGCTTGGCGCAGAGTCGGATCATCCGGTCCGATACCCCGGTCATCATCGTCTCGAAGGCACAATGGGATATGAGTGACATAGCGATGGCACATGGAGCCTTTGCCTGGATTCGTAAGTCATCTGACCCCGGTCTTCTTTTGATTATTCTGGCGTTAGCGGTGGGAGGGCCTGGAGTGGGAATCCCAGCACAAAATGGAGCAGGTTGGTGCATAGGACAGTCGGCACATAGAAACAAGGAGGAACGGATCATGGGTACAGGAAATGTAAATGCAGACGAGGCGATTCTGAATATGCTGCAACGATATGATGGCCTCATGATGGAAGACGTCATCGCCGGCCAACCAGCTTTCAGTTGGGCACAATTGTTTCTCGCCATCGACCGGCTGAGCCGAAAGCGCCTGATTGCGCTCTATCGAGTGGGCCTGAACTATCACATTCGCCTGACGAACCGAGCTTGGACAGTCGGTCAGGACCAACGAAGTGAAGAACTGGCTGCGTCTCATCGGTGATGAGTCAGATCCACGCGAAGTGGAGCTGGACTCTTAAGAGGCGATGAGTAGCGACCATCTCTTACTCCGCGTAAAACTAATCTGAGAAGCCGACACAATCCATGGGTAAGCTACGGGTGCTGATTTTAGGCGGGGGCTTCGGTGGCATGTATGCCGCGCTGCAATTCAAGCACATGCTTGCGCGGGGCGGCGAGCAATATCGTCAGCCCAATCC
>JBBRRN010000498.1:0-2954 GCA_038200685.1 Nitrospirales bacterium | reverse complement strand
CGGCCGGCACAGCCCCTTTTCGACAGGCCGGTTGCGCACAACCCCTAGCAACATCAAGAGGAGTGGATACCCAACATAGGCATAGCCAATAAACCCTGTGGAGATCCAAAAGGCTGTTTGCATGCATACATAGATGTCCATCGCGAGGCGGTCCAACCCTTCTGTACAGGAAAACGGACTGTCGTTATGGCGCGGAGTCTGCTGTTTTAGGGCTCTCGGCCTTCACGGGAACCGATCCAATCTCCCTGCTCCCCAATATCCGGCCGATTTTCAGACGATCCACTTCCGTGACGAATTGGTGAGTCGGTAGTGTCACCAAGCGATCCACAACTTCCTGAGCGCCGGCGTACTTCCGGCTCACTAAACGGCCGGCCAGCTCTGGAATCTCTTGAATCGTCGCCGGATAGCTTGGACTCATCCCAGCGCCTACCTCTCGGCTCTGTCGGCATACCGTCTCTTTCATCTCTCGATCTCGGACCATCACGGGAAGTCTGAGATAAATCGCCTCTTTCCCTGTAATCGGCTTGATGCCTCTACGAGGAAGATCCAACCCGTCGATGAGCCAGCCGGCACGAGCAGCCCGTTCTTGATTGGCTAGAGCCAAACGGCGTTCCCACCCCTGAAGTTGATGCGCGCGCACCTCATCCATACGGTATAGAGGATAGTCCGTATCAAACGTGGTCTCCCCTAGCCGTAGAAAAGGAAGCCCTGCGGGGAGCCAGTATAACAAGGGGTGAATAAAGAACCGCATCATAACCATCTCAAGCCAATTCCTGGCGACTTCACCGCGAGGAGCCTCCGGCAAGGCCGCATACTCAGCTTTGATTGTTTCAACGACGGGTAATAACCTAGCCAGTATCACTCCCCCTGTGCCGCACGTAAGATTTTTCCCACGCCCCAGACTGAAGAAGGCCACGTCCCCGAGCGTGCCAAGCAGGCGCCCCCCCGACTGGCCGCCCATTGCCTGCGCCGCATCTTCAACCACCACGACGCCTGTCCCTTCGCAGAGTCGTTTCACACGGTCTACATCTGCCGGGCGACCAAAGAGGTGGGTCGGCACGACACAGAGGACCTCCTCGTTGATGAGGCCCTCAAGTTCTGCAAAATTGAAATCGAGTGTGTCCGGTTCGACGTCGCAGAGCACCACATCCAAGCCGGCCCTGACAATCGCAGACGGCACGGAAAAACACGTATAGGCAGGAACGATGACTCGCCGTCTTCCGCTCGACGCCGCAAGCGCCTTGAGAATCACCGTCAAAGCCGCCTTTCCTGACGACACCAGGAACACCTCACGGGCCGAGAATTTTTCTTTCAGCTCCTCAACCAAGCGCGCGCGATGTTTGCCCCCACCCCACAGACCCCTTGCCGCGCCAATAAGATCCCAGAAAGAGATTGGAGCAGCAGTTGGAGGAAGCGTCCGTTGTGGCATCATGGCAAATACTTCACAATATGTGGGCCGATGATATTCGCTGCCGGCAAAGGAAGGTGTTGCCACACGGAAATGGCGGCCTTGAACTTGGGATTGTCAGGATTCAACTCCGGGACACTCTGCCCTCCAGAAAGCCAATAATACCAGTACAGCTGGCGAGGATGAGCCCCCCATTGTTGTTTGAATCGGTACGTTCCGCTATCAACCGACGATCGGCCAAAATCAAACTCTTTGAACCCTTCGCGGCAGGCGAACTCTAAGACCGCGCTGTACAAGAGCATGTTAGGAGCCAGCCGACTGAAGCGCTTATCCGACGCTGCCCAAGGGATCTCCAACGTGCTGCGAAAACCATACAGAAGTCCCGAAGCAAGCGGCACTCCCTTCAGCGAGACGACACACAGTCGCACCTCTTTGGAAAAGGTTTCGACAATCGATCGAAAGAACCCTTTCTCATAGACAGGTGTGCCTAAATCCCGCATGCATCGAGCAAATACACGATAGTAATCTTCGAGCAGTTCCTCGCCACCGACACGGACATCCATCCCCTCCTTCTGCGCCCGCCGGATCTGGCTCCGCAACTTGGAGGGGTAGGCCTTGAACAAGGTCTCATAGTCTGGAGGGAGCGCGAGTCTCATCGAAACTTTGCGAGAGCGAACCGGCCAGTCGGTTTCAATCGGCTCAGTCTGTCGCAATTCAATGTGTGCCGCTCCGACATTCCTCGCCGTGTCCCCCGCCGCCGCCAGAAGTGCAAGACGGACATCGGAGCGATCAGCCAATACTCCGCCATAATTCAAGAACGCCATGGATGTCAGGAAGCATCCGAACATCGGACTCTTCGTCAATACCATGGGAAGGACCCCTAGGATCGTCCCTCCTTCACCCTTGGCCATCAAGTAAAACGTGCGATGCCCAAAGACTTTGCTGATGACCACCCGCCAGGCCAGCATATGGTAGCCGGAGGCCTGTGGATGGCCCAGCACAAAATGATCCCACATCGCTTCGTCGTGGGAATCCTTCAGGAGTACGACGTTCACCGTGTCCTCATGACGGCACAATACCGAGGAGGTGGACGCATATCACCTCACCTAGGCGCATGCCTATTCCGAGATACCATTATAGACTGAATGGCCGTCTCCAGTACCTTGCCCATTGCGCCCCAGGAGTACTGAGCTTGCACGCGGGCCAGTCCGTTGGCGCCCAACCGTTGCGCGGCTTTCTGATCCGTGAGCAATCGTACCACTTTATCTGCAAAATCTTGTGGGTCATCCGCCAGCAGTACTTCACGATTGTCCGCGAGATCAAGGCCATCAATACTGATCGACGTCGCAACGGTCGCTTTCTGCATGGCCATGGCAGCCAGAATCTTGTTTTTGACCCCAGAACCTACGCGTAATGGACACACAAAGACCGTCGCACTCCGTACATACGGGCGAACGTCATCGACCTTCCCTGTGACGTGGACCCCGGAGATACGAGTTAAGGCTTTTACCCTCTCGGATGGCTCGCTCCCGACGATCCAAAACTG
>JBBRRN010000497.1:0-2957 GCA_038200685.1 Nitrospirales bacterium | reverse complement strand
TACAGCCGAACCTTCGACCGCTGTGAGCCCAGCACCTATGCGTTCGCGCGCATGGAGGATGCTGAAGCATTTGAACGTGCCAACGGCGGAAAGGTCCTGAGCTGGGAACAGCTGAATGAAGAGGCCAGGGAGCAACGATGATCAATAAGATCATCGAATACTCGGCTCGGAATCGTTTCATGGTGTTTCTCTTCACGGCCGTAGCTGTGCTGGGCGGTTGGTACTCCCTCACGAGCATGAAGGTCGATGCGATTCCGGACCTGTCCGACACCCAGGTGATCATCTACAGCAAGTGGGACCGCAGTCCCGACATCATCGAAGATCAGGTGACCTACCCGATTATTTCCTCGCTACTGGGTATGCCGAAGATCAAGGACATTCGCGGCTTCTCCGATTTCGGATACTCCTACGTTTATGTAATTTTTGAAGACGGCACCGATCTCTATTGGGCACGTTCCCGCACACTCGAATACCTCAGCAGCATTCTTCCGCGGTTGCCACAAGACGTAGAGACCGAGTTGGCCAAAGACGAAACCGCGGTCGGGTGGGTATACGAGTACGCGCTGGTGGACCCGACCGGCCATTCCAGTCTCGATCAGCTGAAAACCTACCAGGACTGGTATCTGCGCTACACGCTACAAGCGATACCGGGGGTTGCCGAAGTCGCTCCGATTGGCGGGTTCGTGCGCCAGTACCAGATCAACATTGATCCCAACAAGCTGCTCGCCTACAAGGTTCCCGTCGAATCGGTCGTGGATGCCTTACGCAAAAGTAATAACGATGTGGGAGGGCGGCTCGTTGAATTTTCTGGCCGGGAGTACATGGTTCGAGGCCGGGGATATTTGCGGTCATTGGCCGATCTCGAAACGATCGTGGTGGCCACCAATCCGGCGACGGGAACGCCGATTCTCGTTCGTGATCTGGGAACCGCCACGCTCGGGCCGGATATGCGCCGCGGCGTCGCGGAACTGAACGGGCAAGGGGAAGTCGTCGGCGGTGTGGTGATCATGCGATTTGGAGAAAACGCCGAACAGGTCATCAAGGACATCCGAGAGAAAATAAAGGAAATTGGGCCCTCCCTCCCGCCCGGCGTGAAGATCGTCCCCACTTATGACCGTGCGGACCTGATTGAGCGCTCCATCGCGAATCTGAGAGACACTCTGGCCGAGGAACTGATCATCGTCAGCATCGTGATCATCATTTTCCTGTGGCACATCCCCAGCGCCATGGTTCCCATCATCACGATTCCCATCGCGGTCTTGCTGTCTTTCATTCCCATGCACTTACTGGGATTGAGTGCCAACATCATGTCGCTCGGAGGCATTGCCGTCGCGATCGGGGCGATGGTGGACGCGTCCGTCGTCGTGGTCGAACAGATTCACAAAAAGCTGGAGCATTGGGAAGCGGAAGGAAGGGTCGCCGACTATCGCGATGTGATCATTGGGGCAGTCAAGGAGGTCGGAGGCCCTAGTTTCTTTGCATTGCTCGTGATCGCGGTTTCTTTTCTGCCGGTCTTCACGCTGGAGGCCCAGGAAGGACGTCTCTTCAAGCCCCTGGCCTTCACAAAAAACTTCGTCATGGGAATTGCGGCGATTCTCGCCATTACGCTAGGACCCGCAGTGGCTCTGTTGTTGATTCGCCAGAAAAACTTTGAGTTCCGCCCCCGCTGGCTTGCCCGCATCGTCAACGCCATCGCGGTTGGCAAGATACAGAACGAGGAAAATCACCCCATCAGCCGGCCCATGATGCGGCTCTACCATCCCGTGGTCGAATTCGCCCTCGAATACAAGTGGACCGTGGTCATCGCCGCCGTTCTTGTCGTGGTTCTGACCATACCCGTGTTTTTCCGGCTGGGTTCGGAGTTCATGCCGCCTCTCGATGAAGGCTCGTTGCTCTACATGCCGACCACTCTCCCCGGCATTTCGGTCACAGAGGCTTCAAAAATTCTGCAAGTCCAGGACAAGATCATAAAAAGTTTTCCGGAAGTCGAGAGTGTCTTTGGCAAAACGGGCCGCGCTGAGTCCGCGACGGACCCGGCCCCTTTCTCCATGGCGGAAACCGTCATCGTTTTGAAACCACCCGATCAGTGGCGCAAGAAGCGTCGGTGGTACTCAGACAAGGCTCCGGAATGGCTGCAGAAAGGATTGCGGCGGGCATGGCCTGATCGCATCGGTACGCAAGAACTCATATATGGGGACGGGGGATTGAACGAAGCGCTGCAACTTCCCGGTTTTGCGAATGCATGGACCATGCCTATTAAGGCGCGCATTGACATGCTTACGACCGGAGTGCGCACGCCTCTGGGGATCAAAATATTGGGCTCCGACCTGGCCAAGATTCAAGAGATTGGCGAAAGCATCGAGATGGTTATAAAGGGCGTTCCGGGAACCACGAGCGTCTTCGCGGAACGCACTGCCGGAGGGTACTTCCTTGATTTCGATATCAAGCGTGAGGCACTCGCGCGATACGGCCTGACGATTGACGATGTCGAAATGGTTTTGACTTCCGCCATTGGCGGGGAGCGCGTCACGACCACGGTCGAAGGCCGCGAACGCTATCCGGTAAACGTCCGCTACCTGCGCGACTACCGCAGCGACATTGACGCGATGAATCGCACGCTCGTCCGAACCCCTTCGGGAACGCAAGTGCCTATGGCGCAGCTTGCCGATATCCGGTTTTTGAGTGGCCCCGGAATGATTCGGGATGAGAATGGGCGGTTGAGCGGCTATGTGTACGTGGATGTTACGGGGCGGGACATTGGCGGCTATGTCCAGGACGCGAAGAAAGCCGTCGCGGATAAAATCAAGATTCCCCAGGGATACCAACTCGTCTGGAGCGGCCAATATGAGTTCATGGAGCGCGTGAGGCAGCGCTTGACCCGCGTGGTTCCCATCACCCTGTTCATCGTTTTCCTTCTGCTGTACTTCAACACAGGCTCATTTGCGAAGACTTTCATC
>JBBRRN010000496.1:0-2961 GCA_038200685.1 Nitrospirales bacterium | reverse complement strand
ATGAAAAAGCTGCTGCGAGAAAAGCCCGATTTGATCCCAGTGCTCGTAACGGAAACGCGAGCGCTCAGGCCAACTGCCGAATGAATACCACCTCTCGCGCGAATTTTCTTCCAGAGCAGCGCTTTCTGCCGTTGCGGCCTGCCCTGCAGGAACATCTCACAAAAGTTGGGCAAGCCATCTCGCCCGAAAATTTTCTGAGCATTTGCGACGAAATGTTGATAAAGGTCCTGAGAGAGACTTTTGAACGAATTTCCGCCAACGAAGGCAGCATCTGGCTACTCGACCAGGAGAAGAAGCGCCTCGTGGCTACCTACAACAGCGGCCCGAATTCCGAAAAGATCGTCGGATTCACGAACCCCTTGAGTGAAGGCATCATCAGCCTGGTCGTGGCAAGCGAACATGCTTTCATCGAGAATCAGGTTTACAAAAATAAAAGTCATAGCGCCGCGCTCAATAAGAAGCTGGGTAGGACGACTTATGCCATGATCGCGGTGCCCCTTTACTTTCTTAACCAGGTTCGAGGGGTTATTTCCTGTGTACAGCTTCTTGATGTGCTTATCGAGGAAGGACAAGCAGCCCCCGTGGGGGAAACTCCCCCCGGTTTTAGCCCGCAAGATCTAAATGCCGTGCAAACCACCGCGGCTGTATTTAGAGACCTGATTGATTATCGATTGCTCGGGACTGCCATCGGATGGAACCGGCACTAAGTACCGATTCCGGTCCCTTCCGACTGGATGAGGCCCGCGAAGCCTTGGCGAAGGGAACAGGTAAAGGTGTTCGAATTGCCGTCATAGACTCGGGGATTGAGATCGATCATCCTGGTCTGGTTGGTCTCAGCCTTGTGGATGATCTTCACGTCGTCGACGCTGGCGTTCAGATCGAGGTCAAGACAGGAGATGGGAGCGATATCTATGGACACGGCACCGCGGTGGCGGGAGTGATCCGTCGCCTCGCCCCGGACGCAGAGATCGGCAGTATCCGCGTCCTGGGGGAAAACCTGGGCTCACGGACGGTTATCATTCGGGAAGGAGTTCGCCAGGCGATCGACCGCGGTTATCACATTCTGAACTGCAGCTTCGGTTGCGGGTTAGCCGAGCATATTTTTCAATACAAGGAGTGGATTGACGAAGCTTATCTCAAGGGCATCCACATCGTTTCCGCGTGCAATAACTACGACTTCACCACGCCAGAGTGGCCTGGGTATTTTCCGAGTGTCGTAGCCGTCAACATGGCCCGCTCGGACGATGACCACAGCTTCTTCTATAAACCAGGCCATCTTGTCGAATTCGCCGCTCGAGGTGTGGATGTTACCTTACCTTGGAACCATCATTCCACCAAGGAAGTCACGGGAAGCAGCTTTGCCGCGCCCATTATGAGTAGCTTGCTAGCGCGATTAATTTCCGGAATGCCGGGCCTTCTTCCGCTGGAAGCCAAATCGATTCTCCACCGTCTCGCGATGCCATGGCGAGCTGAAGTAACCGCTCCCAATGTCGCGGAGGCTCCCCAATCCCAGAGTGCGGCGCCGGTTGCGCGTGCCGGGCGTCCTCCTCCTCCTCCCCAATGACAGCTGGGACTCCCGTAACATCACGACTCCTGCCGGTATCGATCATGGCAGGGCCTTCTGCGCGTCCGATCTTGCGGGACGTGGTTTGTCGTGACGTAAATTGCCGGTTCGGTCTGCTCGCCAATTCGCCTGTCGATTCTCAAACAATTACCGACCAAGTTATGGTCGAGGAGCTAGTGACCGCGGGCGCCGGCGGCTATGATCCCTTACGAATTAGAGCGCAAATCTCAGCGATCGTGGAAAAGGGGTTGGTTGATCACTTGATCATAGAGTGCGACTCCAAAACGCACCCGATTGCTTTTGCGTCGCTCTTCCTCCCGGATGGTGGCGATGGTCAACGGTTCTCAGAGATCGCGCGGCTCAGTTCTATCATGGTGGCGATCGATTCGGAGACCCTTCTCAGCTCCATTGTGCATGGCAGCCGCGCTCCCGGTGTGACTTCGGCCTGCATTCTTGCAGATCAAATCGAGTGCGCCGATGTTGTCGTGCTGGACGGCGAGCCGCCCGATCGCGATGGCATGCTTGCACGGGGCGTCGCGTCGGCCCTCAATCCCAGGGGACGCATCGTCCAGAGATCCCGCGCGGCGACGCCCCCGAAACTATTGGACGCCGACTTCTCGTTTGACTTCGAGGCGGCATTCGCTGGCGCTGGATGGCGGAAACTGATGGAAGAAGAGCCAGGTACTCGACGTGGCGAGCAGGGTGTGACGACCTTTGTGTATCGTGCCCGTCGGCCCTTCCACCCGCAGAAGTTTTGGGACCTGATACGAAGCCCCTTTCCTTGCATGTTTCGCGCCAGGGGTTTCTTCTGGCTCGCTACACGGATGAGCATGGTAGGAGGACTCAACATCGCCGGCTGGGAGTGCCACTACTCGCCGGCCGGTCAATGGTGGGCGGCGAATGCTCGTGGGAGCCATTCCGACCATGCGGTCATCCCCGACCGATTAAAGAAGGAGTGGGTGGAACCTTTCGGTGACCGCCGCCAGGCGATCGCTTTTATGGGTATTGATGTTAACTCAAGTGACCTAAGCGGACGGCTTGACGCGTGTTTGTTAAACGAATCTGAGATGACGTCGGGTGAGCCTAGTTGGGCGATGCTGCCCGATCCATTTCCGGCATGGTCTGCAAATAAGCACGACCATGAATGCGAAGACCACGATTGCTGCAATCATTAGTGCCGGCCGATCAGTGAAGGCAGAAGGAAACCGTAGAAACACTGGAGATTTCATCCTCGATCGACTTCCGCATGCATCTGTTTAGAGCGTGTCATGAACTTTTTTGTCGATAAAGCTGTACTTTTTCCGTACGACCAAGCAATCCGCTTGGGATGGCACTAAAAACACGAGGGACTAAGACCAATTACGCGAGTGATGTGACGGATGAAGAGTGGGCCTTTT
>JBBRRN010000495.1:0-2987 GCA_038200685.1 Nitrospirales bacterium | reverse complement strand
TGACGATGCCGACGCTGCCGCCCATTTGCTCGGTGAGCTGCTTTGAAATCGCGAGCCCTAACCCGGTCCCCCCGTATTTGCGTGAGGTGGAGCTGTCGGCCTGGGTAAACGGTTGGAATAGTCGAGCTTGCGCCTCTGGGGAAATACCAATTCCGCTATCAGTGATTTCGAATCGGACAACCACCTCATCGACAAGGTCTTTTTCGAGGAAAGCTTGGACAGTCACGTCGCCCTGTTCCGTAAACTTGATGGCATTGCCGACAAAATTCGTGAGAATCTGACGGAGCCGTCCCGGATCGCCACGTAGACCAGTCGGGACGGCCGCATGCACCAGGCCAGTAATTTCCAGCCCTTTCGTCTGTGCCTGTTCCGCGAATTGGCTCAAGACATCTTCCACCGTCGTGCGGAGGTTGAAGTCGATACATTCCAATTCCAATTTGCCTGCTTCGATCTTGCCGTACTCAAGGATGTCGTTGATCAAGTTGAGTAAGGCTTCGCCGCATTGTCGAATGGTTTCTATGTAGGATCGTTGTTCTTCCGAAGGCTCCGTATCCAGCAATAAGTCCGTCATCCCGATGACTCCATTCATCGGTGTCCGTAACTCGTGGCTCACGGTCGCCAGGAACGAGGCCTTTACGCGAGCGGCTTCCTGCGATTCCTGAAGGGCTTTGTCCAATTGACAATTGCTGTTGCGAAGATGCTCGGCTGACCGGCGCAGCTCCGCTTGGGCTGCCTGGATGTCGGTCATATCGACGGCATAGCCTCGGACCAATTGATGCGAGAGGACGGGGCAGAAAATCCATGAAAAACTGGCCTGGGGCAAGCAGACCTCTATCCCCCGTATCTCCTGCCCTGATTCGAGACAACGTCGAACGAGCTGCGAAAGCTCATCAGGGCACACGGCAGGAAATCCTCTCACGTCGTAGCCATAACGCTGGAGCAACACCGTCATCGCAGGATTGGCATAGACAAGATTCGCATCAGAGTCCAACTCAATAATGGGGGAGGGACTTTCTTCTGCCACACGCGCCAGTCGGTTGTAATCTTGCTGCAGCTCTCTCTCGTGGGCCAGGCCACGTAGCGTCAACACTCCGCAGGCGGTTGCATTTATGTCCAGTGGGGCATAGGTCCATTCTACCGGATGCAATTCGTGAAGGGCATCTAAGAGGGTCGTCTGCGACTTGTGTATGGGGTGACGATCGGAGCAGGACTCTTGAATGCGCGTTGTGATGTTGCTTCCGAATGCTTCTGATTGCTGTCGCAATACGTCTTGGAGAGGTTTCGATGAACAGAAATCAGCCGAGTATCCCAGAAGGCGAGCGGCCTCGGCATTCATTGACAAGATGCGAAGACGGCTATCGAGCAGTACCACGCCGATAGGGAGCGTGTCTAATGCTGGATGATTCATGAGGTGAGAGGGATTGGACGATCTTGAAGCAGGAGAAGTTTTTGCGCCATTTTTTGGTGACTGTTTCATTAGGCCGCCTCTTCGTGAATACCGTCAAGAAACATGGCCACATTCACTCGTTCATGAAGGGGATCGAGGACCTTCGTAATGGTCCTGGCTGATTTTCCCGATGTCTGGGCTCCAAGATCGACACGAATCGGCGTGAGATAGGATCCTCCCTGAGATCCCGTGATCAATTTGACAACCGGCTTGAGCCGCTGCGTGTAATTCATTCCCACGACCACCGCCTGTTCTCCCGTATTCATCAGGACTAGGCTGCCGATCGGATACACGCCTAGGGTCCCGATCATGGTTTGGATCAAATCTTTTTCATACTGCCCCGTATCCCCAAGACGAAATAACTGTCGAATGGCATCGTGCGGCAGCATCGCCGGATGACCTCCACGGCGACTGACCATGCCGTCATAGATGTCTACCAAGCCGACCAGTTGCGCTAAATCTGAAATGGTATCTCCCTTGAGTTTGTGCGGGAATCCGCTCCCATTCTGGCACTCGTGATGTTCCATGACAATTCGGACGACTGTGTCCCTGTTCTCTTTGGCATCTCGCAACATCGCCAATCCAAGCGCAGGATGTTGCTGCATCATGGTGTGTTCCTGCTCGGTGAGCTCATGGCTTCTGCGATACAGATTTCTGGGCAACCGGACGTAGCCGATGTCATGCAGCAACGCACCGGCGCCGAGCATTTCCAGATCTCCTTCTGCAACTCCAAAATCATGCCCCACAATGAGCGAGAGGGTACAGACATCAAGCGCGTGTGAGGCCAGCGTGCGATCGAACCGTTTCATCTTTTGGAAAGAGAGGAGACTGAGCATGGAGGCGCCATCATCCAGCACACGCGTGAGGACGTTCGAGACAACCACCCGCAGCGTATCCGGCCGAGGAACGATTCCCGCCTCCAACTCTTCAAACATACGTTCCACTGAAACATTCGCTTCTCGATAGGTTTCTTGTGCGGCTGCAGTCTGGTCCCGCGTGTGCGGAGGCATCGGCTTATCTTCCGGCACGCCGGATATCGGGAGTGCTGTGTTCATCTCTTTGCTGGAGGCGGACTGAGAAGCCGATTCTTGCGAGCCCTGCTCCATAGCCGGGCTCGGCTGTGAAGCGGCGACGAGGTCCTGTGTGTGAGGGGAAGCTGTCGTCGCGTCTTGCTGTGTGGAAGGCGGCTGGGCTGCTTTTGTCTCTCCATCGGAGGAAGGCTGAGGAGCCGATTCTAGCGATGCCGGCCCCATAGTCGGGCTCGGCTGTGAAGCGGAGACGGGGTCCTGTGCGTGAGGGGAGGGAGTCGGCGTATTGTGCTGTACGAAAGGCGCCAGCGGCTGGGCTGCTTTCGTCTCTCCACCGGAGGCCGCAGGTAGAGGAACCTTCTCCGGCGAGGCCGGCTTCTCAGGATGGTTTGACTGAGGGGTGGCGACTGTTTCTAGTGCGTGCGACACATCTTGCTGTGTGCCAGTCCTCAGCGGTTCGGCTACATTCTTCTCTGCGTCCGAGACGGGTTGAAATGGTGTGTTTAACGAGG
>JBBRRN010000494.1:0-2987 GCA_038200685.1 Nitrospirales bacterium | reverse complement strand
CCACGTACACGTGAACATGCCCACCTTGAGAACCCTTGACCAATTTGTACTTCAACTCAAAGCTGTCGCCGACCTTGTCCCCGTCCTTGGGAGATGTAATCATGATCTTCGATCCGTCTGCTGCTGGTTTATCCGTGGCAAAAACTGGTGCTCCGTAGAGAGAGCCCACTAACGCGATCCCCAATCCCATGAACCCGAAACGCTTCATCACATGCATCACGACCTCCTTGTTCGAGTCAGTGGTATGAATGTACCACTGTGCCGGCTTCTACGGAAGACCCTCTGATTTAAATTTCACTCGTTTTCCTATCGCTCAGAATCGGCTGCCCCCTGCCCCGTTCCACATTCACATCATGGCAGTAAGACTCCGCATCCATGCTCGACTACCAGGTATGTCTTCCCATTATGACGTCATCATGATCAGGACTAGACGTCTGTACTACGTGCACGGCACTCGTGGCAGAGATCTAACGGAACCAAAAGCCAGCGTGGCTTACAGCGCTGCCTTGACAGGCGGCGTACCTGCTCACTAGACTGTGCTCCATTCCCCCTTCCACTCACGTATCGAGAGGCTTAATGATGTATAGCCTCGCTTCCTTCTCGATCTCAGACATGACCGAATGCGCCTCGAAACTCCGCAAGCTAGGGACGGGGGCCTCATCCGCGCAGGACGTTGCCCAACGGATTGCCACCTATCTCTATCGGCAGCTTGGAAACGATCAAACTGGTCGGCAGGATTGTGCCCTGGTCCGCTACTTTCTCACGCGCCCCTATCGGGATCTCGACCCTCAGTCCCAGGACTGTGCCAGGCGGGCCTTAGCTTGTGGGCCCGGGTCTTTGGACATGAATTGCCTCACGTTGTTCGGGACAGCTGGAGAGCGGCCTGAGTGGAATGAGCGACATCGTTCCCACCGTTACCGATCGATTCCATTGGCCGACAAACAGGCCCTGTCCCAGTTTCCTATGGTGTCGCAATTGCTGCAACAGCTCGGCATCGATCTCACATCACAGACACAACCCGAATCAGACCTGCCTGTCGATGGGGCCGAGCAGACGAGCCATGTCTTTTATGTGGCGGAGGCCAAGGGCAGCCCTTATGTGCCGGCCCAAGAGAACTTTGTCATTCCCTACGGGATCGAATCGGTTCTGGGGTTCGGTGGGGTGCTCCCGTCCAATGAGTTCTTTGTGGTCATCCTGTTCTCAAGGGTGAGGATCTCTCGCGAGACGGGTGAACTGTTCAAGCCCCTGGCGAGGAGTGTCGAATCAGCTCTGTCACCCTTCGAGGGACGCGGCTCGAAACGTTCTCTCATCTGAGTGTAGACCCAGCCGCTGCATGGACGGCGCGTTCAAGAACCATAGCGTCACGTGATGCAGAGAGCAGGGCAACGGGGACGGCGCGTTCAAGAACCATAGCGTCACGTGATGCAGAGAGCAGGGCAACGGGTTGAGGGTCTTACCCGACCTCCGAGGGTGAATGGTGAAATGCTTCGACCACTGGAAATACGAGTGCGGTGAAGTCCATGTAGCGAATACGGATCGCTTCTGAATGGGTTCCGGCTTGAAACACGATCACCGCCTACCGCTCACCGGTTTGCACGCTGTAGCCAGCCCCAAACACGTGCTTGTCTATTGATTGGGAAAAGGCATAAACTCTGGATCCTTATCAGCCCTTCAGTCGTGATCTCTGTCATGCCGAGGAGAACACTCCATGGCTCCGACAAAGAAAATTCATAGAAAAACAGGTCCTGCCGAGACCGGCGCCAAGAGCAAGAGCGCCAAGCGGCCACCCGTAAAAGCCACGCGGTGGTCGGCGACACCTGCTCCATCGCTCACCCTGCCTTACTTATAGAAGGACAATGTGATGGCCAAGAAACCTGGCAAATCCAAGAAGGGTACTGCACTTCGCGCGCAGGCGGATGCACGGCTCCAGGCGACCAAACGCGAGGTTACAGCCATGCCGATCACGGACGCGCAACAATTCTTACACGTACTACAGACCAAGCAGATCGAGCTGACCACGCAGCATAAGGAACTGCGTCGGTCCCACATCGCACTCGAAGCGGCTCGGGACCGTTATAAAGACCTCTACGATTTTTCTCCGATCGCGCATCTGACGATGGATATGTCAGGCACGATTGTGGAAGCCAATTTGAGGGCCACAATGCTGCTTGGCATCAATCGGCAAGAACTGATTGGGCAGCCCCTCGCCCGTTTCTTTGCATCGGAGGATCAAGACGTCTTCCACCGGCATCGTCAGGATGTCTTGAAGACAGGTACGCGACAAACCCGCGAGATGCGTCTTAGGAACAAGGCCGGCGCCATCTCTTGGATCCATCTTGAGAGCCTCGTGCTTCACGATACGCCCGGTCCTATCACCTACTGGTGGACGGCGCTGCTCGACATCAGCGATCGGAAGGAGGCGGAGCAGACAAAAAACCAGCTCATCAAAGACCTGAACCGGTCGCAAGAATACTTTCGCGCGCTCTTCAACTGGACCCCCTCCGCTGTCGGGATCAGTACCGTGGCGGAAGGCCGGTTGTGCGATGTGAATGAGGGGTTTAGCCGATTGACCGGGTATGCCCGAGAGGAACTGATCGGTCGGACCACCGTAGAATTGGGGCTGTGGGCCGATCCATCGGAACGTGCGACTGTGCTCCGGGAGCTTCAGGAACAGGGTGCCCTGCACAATCGGGAAGGGCGGCTCCGAACCAAGTCCGGAGAGATTCGCGCTCTCATGGTCTCTGTCGAACCGATCCAACTCGGGGACACTCCATGGCTCATCTATCTGGGTCATGACATCACCGAGCGCAAGGGGGCGGAGGAGGCCTTGCGGCTGGCGAAATTCTCGATGGACCGGGCCGCAGACGCTGTGTACTGGATCAATGCGCAGGCCAGGATCCTTGATGCGAACGAGGCGGCCAGCCTGATGCTGGGGTATTCGAAAGACGAGTTGTGCGCCATGACCGTCCACGATCTGAATCCCGACT
>JBBRRN010000493.1:0-2993 GCA_038200685.1 Nitrospirales bacterium | reverse complement strand
GATTGAAATTGTTCACAAATGCCTCGCGGATATGCAGAATCGACGCGGCTTTTCTGAATTGTAACTGCTCCGCATATCGCCGAGGATCTTGATAGAGTGGATTGGTCTTCGCATCCCCATCCACGGCGATCTCAGCATGATGCGGCAGTGCCCCGAATTTTGGCGGTAAGCCCTCGACGGTACGCGTGACTCTTTCAAAAAAGGTTCTTGAATCACCCTTCTGGGAATACCGTCCAGAAATGATGTTGCCATTCCACGCCGTCGCCCCCTCAAGCTGACTGCCTTTCCATAGATTCGAATTCATCGAAAATCCTGGCTTCGTTAGATCAAATGTCGAGCCAGGTCCATAGTCGGGTGGGCTTGAAAGACCGAGATCCATCGCGCCAGGGTCATACGTCACAGCGTTGTTCGCAAAATGCAAATACGACGAGTGCGAATAAAAGTCTGCAATGGCATGGGCCGCTCGCGCAAATGCATCGATATTGGTACTGTCTTGCTTGAATTGAGAGAGCCGTCGGTTCACGGCCCGCCATCCTTCGTTTATCAAGCCATTGTCAAAATGGTCTGCCGGGTCATACGTGGCTAATTCACGGTCGATTTTATCCACGATCGGCCCCAGACCGAATATGGCTGGGCTAAAATAGCCAAGCAGCGCCTCCCTCACCTGTTTTGGGCAAGCCGGTATGGCGAGTGCGTCCTCGATAATGTTCTTATGGACGACCCCCGCAAAGCTCGGGTGAAGCTGGGACCAGTCTCGGTCCAGTGTGATCTTGGCAGAGGGTTTATGGTTCTCTTCATGAAAAATCTGCCACAGATGATCGTCATTAAAGACGAAATACGGAATGTATTCCGCGGCAACCGGGTGAATGACTTTGGCGGAGGGAAGCTTGCGCGAATCGATATTGCGCGTCTGGAGTGGCTCGATCACACGCCACCGTCCTGACTCCGTCTTGTACATCACCCACACATGGTCTCGATCCTGAGCATGACCGTTGGCTGTCCAGAGTCGCATCTTGCCCAGCGCGACCCGCACATTGTAGGAACTCACGCCGGACGCACTCAGAAGCGATGCGATCAACAGGGCTCGATCTTCGCAATCCCCCTTCTGTTCATGCAAGGTTTCATCAGGGAACTGCCAGGGATCACGCCCGCTGGTATAGACGTATTGAATCGTCTTTGAGACAAAGGCGGTAATCACTGACGCCCTATGGTCAAATGAACCTTTGTCCCGAGATTGAAATAGTTTCCATCCGTTTGGGATGTTGTCCGCATAGGCTTTGACGTTCCTGGACAGTGTGTGTCCGACGATTTCGTTGCGGCCGGTGATGAGAAACTCCCTGACGTCAATGTCGTAGGCATGACCTTTCAAATACCCGACGACCGGTCGAGAAGACGGCACGATACATTCGTGGATGATGTGATCACCTTCCCAGTTCCAGTGAGAGAGGTCCCTCACGGAGGAGCTTGCCAAGCACATGTTTGAGCCCTCCTTTCCGCACGCACATGCATGAATAAACTGTGCGACCCGATCCGCCTGCGTTCCGTGACCTTCCCCGTAGCAACCAGACCGTGCGGTCCAAGACCTTCGCTGTCACTGACTGTGTCCACTGTGACGCGAGGCAGTGGTTACACACCGCCACCGTGGCAGGATGCAGAGGCATGGACGACTCTCTCGAATCGATCGCGAGAGTCTGCCGTGTCGCGAATAGACTGTGGATCTGATTGGGAGAGCTTCGTCATACAACGGATCGTCCTCGACCACCAGGATACGGGGTCCATCAGCCGATGCGAGGCTGCGCGATGCCGCTCTTGGGGAGACTCAATGGAAGCGTGAAGTACAGTTCCGCGCCTTGCCCCGGTTCGCTCCGCGCGGTGATTGTTCCACCTTGTAACTTCACCAACGCCCGCACGATGGACAGACCCAAGCCCAGCCCTTTTGGTCCACTCCGGGATTGCTTGACTCGAAAAAACGGGTCGAAGATCTGATCGAGGAACTCGGGCGCGATGCCCGGCCCGGTATCACGCACGGAGACACCGGCGAACATCTGATTCTCCTGCCTCATCGTCACCGTAATCCTGCCACCTTCCGGGGTAAACTTCACGGCATTCTGGGTCAAATTCATCACAATCTGGATCAGGCGATCGCGATCCGCCCAGACGATTAGTGGGACAGGGGGAGCAACCGCCGTCAATGTCTGCCGCTTGGCTTGAGCCAACATGTGCAATTGCTCGACCGCCTCTACCACACACGACCCCAGCTCGATTTCGCCGGGAACGAGATCCAGCTTGCCGGATTGAATTTTCGTGCGGTCCAGCAAGTCTTCGATCATACGGATCAACCGGTTGGAATTGTCCAGCATCCGTGACATATAGAGTCGCTGTTGCTCATTGAGCGGCCCGGTGAGACCATCGAGCAGGTTTTGCAAGAACCCAATGATCGAAGCCAACGGGGTTTTGAGCTCGTGCGACACATGCGAGAGAAATTCCGACCGCACGCGATCCGCCCTCTCCAGTTCAGCCGTCCGTTCACGCACTTTCGCTTCAAGCCCCGCGTTCAGCGCCTCGATTTGTTCATAGGCATCAGCATTGTCCAACGCGATGGCCACTTGGTTCGCCATCGTCGTCATCAACTCCACATCATCCTGCGTGAGACTGTGTGCGTGCACGCGATCAACAGTCAGCGTGCCGATGATGCGATCCTTCGTCTTGAGTGGGACCGCGATGACGGCCCTTGTGTTCATAAGTTCGGCCAGCTGTCGGTTCGACGGACTGAACTGATCCCAGACCTCCCGTAGGTCTCCGATCAGCAACGGCCGACCGTGCAACACCACCCCTCCCTCCGGGGTGTGTGGATCAGTCAGGGGCGTTTCTTTCGCTTGAACAAAGGCCTGAACCTCTGGAGGAACCCCGAGGATATGGGCGTGTGCCAACACCTTCCGGGCCGGGTCGTAGAAGGAAATCATGGCTCGATCGTAGTGGAGGTCACGGGTGAG
>JBBRRN010000492.1:0-3002 GCA_038200685.1 Nitrospirales bacterium | reverse complement strand
CGTCTTGATAGGAGGAAAGAAGAGCACGCGCGTGGCGGGACAGGAATCCCTTATGGCACGGCAGGCATCCACTGCGCTCCCGCCGGATAAGCGGACGTCCATTAATACCACATCCGGTTGAAGGTGGCAGGATTCCGTGACGGCATCCGTGACGGTAGCTGCTTCGCCGACGACACTGATACGGTCCCCTCGACTGAGCACGGTCCGCAACCCCACTCGAACGATTTCGTGATCGTCCACGATCAACACTCTGACGGGTTTCATGCTTCTCTTTCGTGAAGGCTGTCCAGAGTATGGAGAACAACACCGGTTTCCCAGGTCTAAGGCGGAGGAATCAAGAGCGATGAGTCGCTCTGTCCGCTGTCGGGCATGGCGATCTTCATATCCGGCTGTGTCTGTTGAGTTCCAGGGTCGTTTTGATTCCGTCTTTCTCAGGCATCAAGAGATTATCCACAAGCAGGTGGGGTGAGGTTTTTTGACGCTTATGCCTCGCCGTCCGGCGCAACCGGCGTTGTCGTATCCAGAACCGCCCTGATCTTGCTTGCGAGCGAATGAATCGTAAACGGTTTCTGCACAAAGGGGCCGTCTGGGTCCATCAAGCCCTGCTCCGTGGCATAGGCCTCCGTGTAACCAGACATGAAAATCACTTTTGTCCCAGGCCGCAGCTCCAGCACCTTCTGGGCGAACTCCCGGCCGAGCATCTTCGGCATCACCACGTCGGTCACCAGCAGATGAATCGGTTCGTGATATTTCCGTAGGATTTCCTGAACCTCCCCGACGTTGCTCCCCTCCAACACTGTGTACCCCAAGGACTGCAAGACGGTCTTGGCCATACTACGCACCGCGCAATCATTGTCGACGAGAAGGATGGTCTCGGCGCCTCGCGGCGCCGCCTTTTGAACAGAAAGCGAGTCCGCGGTCTTATCCACGCTCTGCGGAATACGAGGAAAGTAGATCTTGAAGGTGGTGCCTCTCCCCGGTTCACTATCGACCCAGATGTTCCCACCGCTTTGCTTGATAATCCCATAGACGATGGCGAGACCCAGGCCCGTTCCTCGGTCCCCCTTCGTAGTGAAGAAGGGTTCGAAGATGTGGAGCTTGGTTTCCTCGTCCATACCGCAACCGGTATCGGCCACCGCAAGCATCACATAGGGACCGGGCGAGATTGATTCATGCTGTAGGGCAAACGCTTCGTCCAGCTCGACTTCATCCGTCTCGATCGTGAGGGTTCCCCTGAGGGACATGGCGTCGCGGGCATTGATCGCAAGATTCATGAGGACCTGCTGGATCTGGTTGGAGTCAGAGAGAATGGGTCTCAACGAGGGATTCAAGTGTGTCACCAATTCAATGTGGCCTCCTAGCGACCGGCAGAGCATCTCACTCATATTGCTGACCAACGCATTTAAGTCCAGGACCTGCAGACGGTGGTTCTGATCCCGGCTGAAGGCCAGCAGTTGGCTTGTGACAGCGACAGCATACTCGCTCGCCTTGCGCGTCTCCTGGACGAAATCGTAGCGCAGGTCCTCGGGCGTGAGCAGTCCCAGAAGCACATCGTTATAGCCAAGAATGGTCGTCAGGACATTGTTAAAATCGTGCGCAATGCCGCCGGCCATTTGACCCAGGCATTCCATCTTCTGTGTTTGGAGCAATCGCGCTTCGAAGAGCTTGCGGTCGGTAATATTATTCAGCGAACCGGCCATGCGGGTCGCGTGTCCTGATTCGTCCCAAAGGGCTTGCCCACGAGCGTGGAACCAGCAGGGCTCACCCGACTTGGTAAACAACCGGTATTCGACGTCGTACCGAGGCGTTCGACGATCGAGATGCGCCGTGACGGCGGCGAAGACTCGTACACGGTCGTCGGGGTGCAGCTGCGCATCCCAACTCGCGAGCACGTCGGGGAACTCATGCTCCTCGAAACCCAGTATCTCTCGAAGGCGTGATGAATACCACACGGGTTGAGCCGGGTCGTGCCAGGGTTTGCCAGGCACAAAGGTGACCTCCCAGAGGCCATCTGTCGAACCGCGGACTGCGAGATGCAATCGCTCCATCGTCTCCTGAAGCTGCTCGCTGGTCTGCTGAAGCGCCGCTGAAGTCTGCTTATGGGCGGTGATCTCGGTGTGCAGCGCATGAAACTGCTTGCTCAGACCCCGTATAAGCGGGACGAGGTGGTCCAAGCCGTGGGACTTGTCAAGGAACAATTCGGCGCCGGCGGAAAGACAGGCGGCTCGGTACTCCTTGTCGTCGTAGTTCGTCAGCATGATGACGATCGGACCGAGCTTCTGACTCTTGATCCGCTGCAGGACCGCGATCCCGCCTTCCTCCGGCATACGGATGTCGAGGATGGCCACGTTGGGCCTGTGGATCTCGACGAGGGCGAGGGCCTCGCTTCCGGTCGCAGCCGTCCCAACAATTTCGATTCCTTGTATCTCTCCCACCAGTGCACTCAGTCGGTCGCGTACGGCCGGCGCATCATCCGCAATGACAACTTTCATGGATAGTCCTTCTGTGATCAGTCGAGTGAGTGATTGATATCGCGTCAGCATGCGGGAGCAGCCGCAAACTAGCTATCGGCGAAACACGGATTCTGCTGTCAGGAAATCGCGAGTGGCCGTCGTAGGATTTTCGACAAATAAAAAAATGTGAGGCGCCGGGGAGGATGCTGGATGAACGTTGCGGCGACGATCCGAACAGTCGCATCAAACTCTGCTCATGCCCGTATCAACAAATCTCGCATGATATCCCGGATCATCTCGAATTCATCAGCCTTGTCGAAGAAGAAGTCGGCGCGCGCGTCCAGACAGCACGTCCGATATTCCGGCGAACTGGCATTCGTCACCATGATGACGATCGTCTCGGGGATCGCGCGTTTGACCTCACGCAATACCTGAACACCGCTCGCGCCCGGCATCTGAATGTCCAGAATCGCCACGTCCGGGCGCTGCGCCAGAATCACTTGCAAGGCTTCTATTCCGTCACCGGACTCTCCAACAACCTGGACCCTT
>JBBRRN010000491.1:0-3006 GCA_038200685.1 Nitrospirales bacterium | reverse complement strand
TGCCATGAGGACCAGGCCGCTGACGAATAACGCGGCGCGATGGTCCCCGAGTGCGTAGGCCATCTCCAGTGCGATGTTAGCGGTCAGCGTACGTATCGGATCGAACAGACTGTCCGGTGTTTGCACCACGTTTCCGCAGACCATCAGAATGGCCATGGTCTCCCCAATAGCCCGGCCAGTCTCGAGGATGACACCGGTGAACAACCCCGATTTGGCTGCGGGGAACACGACTCCCCGAATGGTCGCCCAGCGCGACAGCCCCAACGCAGCCGCACCGCGCAAGTATTGTTGAGGAACGTTGGCAAGGCCGGCGTCCGCCATCAAGGCGATCGTGGGCAGTATCATGATCGCCACAATGACGATTCCGGCCAGCAGGCTCGGCCCAGGCGGGTGGATCGCTCCGATCAGTGGGACGAGTACCACGAGGCCCCAGAATCCATAGACGACCGAGGGAATACCCGCAAGAAGCTCGATCAGTTTTCGATAGGGCAGTGCCACAGCCGGGGGTGCGTAGTAGCGGCAGAAAACTGCGGAGAGAATACCCAGTGGTGTCGCGATGAGGACGGAGCCGACCATAGCGAACAGGGTTCCCCACAGCATCGGTGTGAGATTGTAGAAACCTTCTGCGGGGTGCCAGGAGCGATCGGTAAAGAACCGTGTGACGCCCACATGCCGCAGGGCTGGAAGCGCTTCCATAACGAGGAACACCACGATCAGGAGCACGATCGCTCCCGCAATCGTGGCGATCCCGCGTAGTAACCAGAGCAGGATCCGGTCAGTCGGCCAGCGGGACAAAGTATTGCTGCTTGATAAGGTCATGCACGGCTTTCGATTGGGCGTATTCGATGAAGGCTTTGGCCAAGCCCGATGGTGTAGTTCGGGTCACAAGATGCAGGGGCCGTGAGAGCGGAAAGGTTCCTTTCCGTACGCTCTCAGTCGAGGCCGCTACGCCTCCGATCGGAAGCAGCTTAATGGGTACCCCGTGGGTGGCGTCGTATTCAGCCGTCCCGATGGACACGTACCCTATCGCATTGCGATTCCCGGCCACGGTCTTGACGCCCTGCTCGTTGTCACCGATCACGACCTGGGCTTTGACATCCACATTCTTCAGCTTGAAGTAGTGCAGGAATACTTCAAGCGTGGACCGTCCTTCAGCCTTGTTGACGACGGTGATCGGCGTGTCTGTCCCACCGACCGCCTTCCAGTTGGTGATCTTGCCTGTGTAGATCTCGACAACCTGCTCGTCGGTGAGGGCCTGCACAGGATTCTCTTGATGGAGGATGGGGCAGACGCCATCGCGGGCGACGGGGAACGCGGAGAGATCCCGCTCGTCCTCTTTCATCGCCCGCGAGACCATGCCGATGTCGGCGAGACCTTGGCGGGCGTCGGCGACGCCACGTGACGAGCCTCCGCTCTGCACGTCAATGCGGACTGTCGGGTAGAGACTCTCGAAGCGCTTGCCGATTTCGGAGATAAGCGGGGCCAGGGTGCTCGCACCGCTAATCACCAGCTTCCCGGTCAGTTGATCCGCTACGGTCGTCTGGGCTCCGGCTGATACCGGGACGCACATGAGAACCGCCATCGATAGAGCAACCGGAGCTGCGTAAGTCTTCAGCACGAACAAAGCATCAAATTTATTCATCTATATACCTCTATATATTGGCCATGCGCAATTATTCAGGCGACCGTCCCACCGCAGGACGATCCAGAGCCAGCCGTACACCCGTAGCAATGGTTACGCGTCGTGATTTGTCGCTGATTGAGTTGAACCGGATCGAAGTCCCGGATATGGGCGGGCGCGCCATGGTCCACCGGCAGATCGAGCATCTGGTTGAAGTCGCAGTCGTAGAGAGTACCGTCCCAGCCCACCGAGATTGTGTAGCGGCACATCACACCGGCTGCGGCAGCAGGGTTGAAGGCGTTGGCTAATCGTTCCATATATTGCTCGTAGTTGCCGCTCTCCAGGAGAAACTCAAGAAATCGACTGATCGGCATGTTGGTGATCGTATAGAGATGGTTGAACGGGATACCGTGGCGGGCTCGGAGTTCTTTTCGGAACTGCGCTTCGATCGCCTCTTGTTTGGGAGGGAGAAAGGCTCCGACCGGATTGCAGACCAGGTTCAAGGCAAGGCCGCTATCGGGATGGCCATACCCGAGTGCATTCAACAGTTGCAGAGCCTCGATGGATTTTTCAAAGACGCCTTCACCCCGCTGTGCATCGGTCTGGCCGGCACGGTAATAGGGGAGTGACGCAACAATTTCCACCCGATGCTCGGCGAGGAATTCTGCCAAGTCCGCTTGGGACGGGAGGAGCAACACAGACAAATTACAGCGATCGATCACGTGGCGACCCAGTGCCGTGACCTGTTTAACGAGCCAGCGAAAATTGGGGTTGAGTTCCGGTGCACCACCCGTAATATCGACCGTCGGAATATCTGTCTGAGCGAGAGCGCGGATGCATTGCTCTGCCGTTTCTCGGGCCATGCTCTCAGTACGGTCAGGCCCCGCATCGACGTGACAATGTCTGCATGTCTGGTTGCAGAGCTTGCCGACATTAATCTGAAAGACGGTGATCCCAGTGGCGCGAAGCGGAAGCAGGCCGATGGCCTTAAGTTGCGTCTCGAAGGGGGGGGAGCTTGTGGTCCTCTCGAGCACCTTCAATTGCGCTGTTGGGGAGGCAAGGGGATTCTGTTGTCCTAGCAGGGTCAATGTCATATCAATGCCTGTCAGAAAGGGAAAACACCTCTGAGGGGCCATCACCCATCAGCGCACATGACCGATCGTCATCAACGCCGATTCTGGAAACCGCAACTCACAGCAGCCGAAATCCAGAGCCTGTCCTTGCCTGTTTGACAGGGCTCGTCGGATCGCGGGAGAGATTCTGTAACACACTTGTTTGCCGTCCCGATGTCCCTCGACCAAACCCGAGTCTCGCAGTATCCGGAGATGATGCGAGGCATGAGGTTGAGAGCACTTCAATTCCTGCACAAGATCCGTCACGCATTT